>JABFSV010000181.1 GCA_013140405.1 Methyloglobulus sp.
AGCTGATTAACTCAAAATCACTTTTGCCTACGCCGCATTCCGGGCAATGCCAATCGTATGGAATATCTTCCCATAGCGTACCTGGCGCAAGATCAGAATCGGGATCGCCTACCGCTTCATCATAAACATGTCCACAAACTGCACATTCGTATTTTCTGTAATCAGCCACTTTGCATCCTTAGAAATTTTAATAGTAATGCAAACATTATAGAGCAAGCCCGTGGCTGGGCATCCATTTTTAAAGCCACTCAAGTCACTTATTTTTGAATGGCAAATAATTAGCCGCATCCTCCTTATAAAACCGCACCGCACTCTTTTCCCTAACCAAAAATTGAGCGATGGCCTTGGCAAAGCGCTCATCTTGAAACCAGTGCGCGGAATAGGTCGTGACTGGCTCAAAGCCACGGGCAATTTTATGTTCGCCCTGTGCGCCTGAATCAAAACGTTGCAAGCCGTTTGCTATGCAATAATCCAGACCTTGGTAATAACACGCTTCAAAATGCAGGACATTATATTCTTCATGACAGCCCCAATAGCGCCCATATAAGGTATTGCCACCCACAAAACTAAGCGCCGACCCCACATATTTATCGTCTTTCAGCGCGAACACCAACAACAGCCTTTCGCCCATCGTTGCTGCACATCTCAGGAAAAAGTCGAGATTCAAATAAGGTGGCATACCGTGTTTTAGATAAGTCATCCGATAAAAACCATAAAACACCCGCCATTGATGATCGCTGACATCCTTGCCTGATAGCTGAACCATCGCTATCCCTTGCTCGATAACCTTACGGCGTTCGCGTTTCAACATCTTGCGTTTACTTGCATTCAATGTGCCAAGAAAATCGTCAAACGTCCGATAACCTTTGTTAAACCACTGGAATTGCACCCCTTCTCGAATCGCCAAACCCAAGGCACGAAATGATTCCATCTGTTCACCGACCGGAAATAAGCAATGCCATGAGGAAATGTTATCTTGTTTAGATTGGGTTTTGATGAACTCAACTAGCAATTCAATAATTAGCCGTTGATCTGCCTGATCGCTAATCGCAATACGCGACCCCTGACAAGGCGTAAAAGGAATGGCAGCCAGACATTTTGGATAATAGCTGAGTCCAAGTTGTTCATAAGCATACACCCACTGATGGTCAAACACATACTCGCCACGGGAATGGGCTTTAAGATACAACGGCATTCCAGCGATTAGCTCGTTGTCCTCAGTTACCAGTAAATGGTTTGGTTGCCAGCCAGTTTGCCCAGACACGCAACCACTTTCCTCCAACGCCAACAAAAACTCATGCCGCATGAACGGATAGTTATCGCCGACAAGATTGTTCCAGGTTTTGCTATCAACTTGATTAATGGCGGTGATTTGTTTTATTTCCATCTATTATGCACAAAAATATCATTGTCTTATGCGAGAATAGCATCAGTTCGTAGGTTGGGGTGAACTTAGTGAACCCCAACAAATATAATGGTCGAGGTAATGTTGGGGTTCGTACCTCACCCCAACCTACCGTGCTTTGGGTACAAGGCGAACGGAAATTTAAAACTTCACAGGGCCGAATCTATAAAGCGGTCAAAATTCAAGCACAAACGGAATAATACCGGAAAACTAGCGTCATTTGCCATTGTCAATTTTAACAAATGTACATTTGTGTTTTTGGTGCGTTTAATGTTAGGCTATTTATCCGAAAAAGTAGTAGCTAAAGGTGAATCAAATGCGCTTATCTATAGAGGTCACGCCAGAACAACATCAACGCCTAAAAGCTGTTTCAGCCCTGCAAGGACGAAGCATAAAGGATTATGTGTTAGAACGTGTTTTCCAACCATTACCCGAAAGCCATTCGGCAGATACGGATGAAGCACTGCGCCAATTGGAAGCATTTTTGAAGCCTCGTATCGACGCAGCGGAACAAGGCAAAATAGTCGATAAATCCGTACTGGACATCTTCGAGGAAATTTATCAAGAAGAAGCCCGGTAACGGATGCGACCTTATGTTTTAACGCAGTTAGCAGAAAATGACCTTAAAGACATCGCCCGTTACACCTTGAAACAGTGGGGTAAAAAGCAATCTCTGCGGTATGCAAATTCACTTGAAACACGTTTTCAGGAAATTGCAGACAGAAACGCATTATCACGGACATTCTCAAACCTTTATCCACAAATCCGAGTTACCCATTGTGAGCATCACTTCATTTTTTATGTCTATCCTGAAGGAAAACGGCCTTGCATAATTGCAGTTTTGCATGAGCGCATGGACTTGATTTCGAGACTTCTGGATCGTTTGGCCTAAAGTTTTAATAAAAAGCAGCAATTTAAAATGTCCAGTAAACCCTACTCCCAATCCTGCGAAAACAATAAAACGCCTATTTTGGCGGTTATCCGGGAAGTATTCGGCGAACCTGTAACCGTTTGGGAAATCGGCAGCGGTACGGGGCAACATGCTTGCTATTTTGCCAAAGAGTTGCCGCATCTTATCTGGCAACCGACGGATGTGGAGGAGAATCTTCCCGACATTAACGCATGGCGGGATGAGGCGCAGTTAGCTAACCTTAACCTGCCGTTAGTCCTTGATGTGATTGATCTTGTCTGGCCTTGCGACAGAATGGATGCGGTTTTTACGGCGAATACCCTGCACATCATGAGCTGGCAAAGTGTTGAAATCCTATTTGAACGATTTCAATCTTATCTGAACCCGTCGGCGCAAGTTTGTATTTACGGGCCATTTAATTGCAACGGCAGCTATACCAGCGAAAGCAATGCGCGTTTCGATGAATGGTTGAAAAGCCGCGATCCGTTGAGCGGCATCAGGGATTTTGAGGCGGTGATGGCTTTAGCTGAGAGAGCTGGACTCAGATTATTAAACGACAATCCTATGCCGGCCAATAATCGGCTTTTGGTTTTGGAAAAGCTAAGATCACATTGAATTGACACCAACAATTAACTTGATCCCCTCACCCTAGCCCTCTCCCACAGGGAGAGGGGATTTATGGGCTGTTAAATTTCAGTACTCTCCAACATCGGCACTACCCAATACTGAATCCTCGCGCCAGAAAACTCTTCCTGCAACCGCTTTAATAAAAGCCTAGCCCCATCTTCATCAATATGGATCTGGAAACAGATTTGCTTTTGACGACCACTGACTTGTTCAGCCAGGGACAAACCTTTGTTTTCATGATGATGCACGTTGACGGGAAAGCTGTTGAAGCCGTGTTCAGACTCCAATGTCAACAGGCAATCGACCAGCATTTCCTCTAGGCTTGAAGGCGCGTTGATTATAACCAAACAGTCTTTGTTCATTTTGCAGCCACCTTGGCTAGGCCAAACCGTTTAAACAAAATAGGCAATAAAAATAAGGTAAGAAAAGTAGAAGACACTAATCCGCCAATTACCACGATTGCCAAAGGCCGTTGAATTTCCGAGCCTGGGCCGGTGGCAAATAGTAAGGGGATTAAGCCGAATGCGGCAATGCTCGCGGTCATCATAACGGGCCGTAATCGCCTTGTAGAACCGAGGACAACCACTTTAGCTATCTCCATCCCTGTAACTAATAGTTGATTGAAATAGCTGACCATCACCACGCCATTCAACACGGCGATACCTAGCAGCGCGATAAAACCCACCGAGGCAGGTACGGATAAATATTCGCCCGACAACCACAAGGCAAACACACCGCCGACCATCGCTAAAGGAATGTTGGAAAGCACCAATAGCGCTTGTCGCATCGAACCAAAAGTTGAAAACAATAGCAGAAAAATCAACCCCAGTGCGACCGGAATAACCAACGACAAAGTAGCCGCCGCACGTTGCTGATTTTCAAACTGACCTCCGAATGCAACGGTATAACCCGTGGGCAGTTTGACTTTTTCAGCGACGGCTTGCTTGGCCTCTTCCACAAAACCGACCAAATCCCGTCCATCGACATTGCTACGGATAACGGTAAATCGCTGACCATGTTCCCGTCCTATGGAAACTACACCTTCTACTTTCTTCAAACGGGCAATTGCTGTAATAGGCACATGACTGCCATTCGGCAAGGTGATTTGCAGATTATCAAAACTGGCTATGGTGCTGTTACCGCGCACGATTAGGGGTGTACGCTTAATGCCTTCCTGTACTACGCCCAGTTGCAACCCTTCAATTTGCGCCCTTAACAGATTTTCGATGCTATCGCCATCCAAGCCAAGACGACCTGCTGCTGATCTATCTATAGTCACTTGCAGGAATTGCATCCCGCTGTTTTGTTTGACAAATACGTCGCTTGAGCCTTGGATATGCTTCAATATCTCGACGATTTCATTGGCTTTCTCTTCCAGTACGGCAAGATCAGCGCCGAATAATTTAACCGCTAAATCGCCCCGTGTACCCGTCAACATCTCGGAAACCCGCATTTCAATAGGTTGGGTAAAGCCAAAGGAAATCCCTGGCATTTGTTCCATGACGGCGCGAATTTTCTCAATTAACGCTTCTTTTGATGCCACGCCCCATTCTTCTTTGGGTTTAAGCACCAAAAATGTGTCGGTTTCATTAAGCCCCATCGGATCTAGCCCCAACTCATCAGAACCTACCCGTGCAACAACCGTGGTGATTTCTGGAATTTCCCTTAGCAACATTTTTTGTATCTGCCCATCCA
>JABFSV010000337.1 GCA_013140405.1 Methyloglobulus sp.
AATGCCCGGGCGTTTAGTCAGCGATTTTAAAAAATCCTTGCTATTGAATGGGGGTTCTGGGGGAATCAAACTATTTAATTACTAAAAAGCACTGTTTATTGAAGACGGTTTGGGCGTAAAAGACTTCTTTCCTGCCTTAATAAATTTGTACTCATCAAGTGCATCACTGTCTATTCTTACATTTACTGGTTCAGCCCAATGCTGATTTGAACCTCGTATCTTGATACCAGAAATCCAATATTCTTCCCCAGTATTTTCATCATAGAAGTTTCCTCGAATACCTCGCATCGCCTTCTTTAAAGTCCGACCACGATAATAGACAGTTTTACCCGATTGCGAAAAGGTTACCCAGCCAATACAACCTTCCACACCGTCAATATCGCCATCTTTGTTCTCTATGTACAAAACCTTACGCAATTCACCGCGATTGAGTTGATTTTTTTTCATATTTTTGACCTAAATAGATAGATACTTACGCCCTAGACATAAACTTCCCAGTTTCGGTATTCACCTTGACCAGCTCATCCACTTCTAAATATTCTGGCACCTGGATTTCAATTCCGGTTGTCAACCGTGCTGTTTTGGTTCGTCCGGCGGCAGTCGCACCTTTAATGGCGGGAGCGGTTTCTACAATTGGCAAAACGACTGAACTCGGCAATTCAATTGCTATTACCTCATCGTCTATCAATAAGGCGACTATACCTTCTAGCCCTTCGGTCAGATACCCAATTTGGTCTTCCAAGTCTTCACCGGATAAAGTGTATTGACTGTAATCTTCGGAATTCATAAACACGTACAAATCGCCATCAACATAAGAAAACTGGGCCTTGGCGCGGGCATAGTCGGCTTCCTTGAAAAAGTCATCACCTTTTAACGATTCATCCAATTTTTGGCCTGTCTTCAAATTATTGAACCTGACCTTATATAAGGTAGATGCACCCCTGGACGATGGATTCCTTACCTCAATCTGCTTCACCACATGCGGCACACCATTGACCTCAACCACCATACCTTTTTTTAACTCACTTGCTTTTGCCACGTACAACTCCGAATCTGTTCCGTTTAAATAAAGTAGGCTGATAGTCTAACGTAGATTCAAGCAATTTTCTTCCACTAAACCAGTGCCGCGTGAGTTCTTTCAACACACACAAAAATACTAAGCCTTCACCACCCTGGCAGTTTTAAATATTTCTCACTTAATTTCGGATATAGGTATTTATGCTAATAGCATTTGTCTTGATGATTCCAGATAATAACCTCACGGTAGTTCTGGCATGTTTGCAGGATCTTACAAAGACTGGTTTAAATACGGATTGGATTAAGTTAAATAAGGAAAACACTATGGCACACAGCCGACCAAGGAAATTGATTTATTGCTATGTTTTACTTTTAAATGAATTCGGAAACGAATTAACTCAGCGCCTTATTTAATGGATTTATAAAGGAATGTTTCTCATGTACACAGAAAGAAGAACAAATTCAGCCTTCTTCTACGCTCAAGAAGATAGAAGATCCTATCCTGCCCACTTCAAAGCCCAAGTTGCATTAGAAGCATTGAAGAATGAAAAGACGAACACGGAATTAGCAATCGAATTCGCTGTTCATCCCAATCAGGTTAGTCTATGGAAGCAGCAATTTGTTAACAACATTAATCGGGTGTTTGACAACGACAGTGCTAATTTAGAAAGCAGCCCTAAAACCACCAATGGACGACATGCCCAAATAGGCCAGTTAATGGCTGAAAACGATTTTTTAACTAAGGTACTAGGGCGTTAATTAGAATTAGGTGTAACTTTTATAGCTCAAATGCTTGGCGGTCAACGGATGTATCAAGCCCTGACAGAAACAGTCCATAAAACAATAACTAATCGCCAAAATTTTTATGGCGATTTCTGGACATCTGATTCCCAAATTACTGCTTATAGCACGCCCCTACCCTTTTCAAAGAATTCTTTCTATTTTCAATAATACATAAACTGCCCCAGCACCGCCCTGTTTCTGGGAAGCCGAACAAAAGGCCTGGACATCCTTATGCTGCCTGAGCCACCGGTTGATGTGATTTTTTAGGACAGGATGGTTATCAGAGGAACGGTAACCTTTACCGTGGATAATATGAACACAACGATACCCAGCGCTAACACTCTCATGCAAAAACTCCAATAACTGTTGTTTTGCCGCTTCGCCGTTGAGCCCATGTAAATCCATTTCCGCTTGCACGCCAAAAAATCCTTTACGCAATTTTGCAAGGACGCTGTTTTGTATGCCGGGCGCTGTAAACCTAAGGGTTTCTTCATGGCTTACATTGTCAATTTCTGAATTTATGTCGTGTTGCCAAACATCATTAAAATCATGAGATTGAGGTTTTGGATAAGGTTTTGGGCTGTCTTGCCGTAATTGCACTTTATCGGTTTTTACAATGCGTACCTCACCCACTGACTGCCGAAACAGGTCACTATCTTTTGGGCTGATAATTTTTTTTGTCACGAAAGCTGGTTTTGTTGTGCTAAATTGATACCATTGATTGATTTTATAGCGTAATCCGCATCAAGGCGATGGTTAATGTACATATTGTTAAGTAATGATGATGGCTACTTGGCTGAAGGGCTATCTGCATTAGCAAGTGCATTAGGCAAGTATGCTGACATATCCGTGGTTGCCCCCGATAAAAACCGCAGCGCAGCAAGCAATTCGCTGACCTTGGAAATGCCGCTTCGGGCTTCCGTGGGGGAGAATGGTTTTATCAAGGTCGATGGCACACCGACGGATTGTGTGCATCTGGCGATTACAGGATTGTTGGAGAAAGAACCTGACATGGTATTTGCTGGCATTAATCACGGCGGCAATTTAGGTGATGATGTGCTGTATTCCGGCACTGTCGCTGCTGCGACGGAAGGACGATTTTTAGGTTTGCCCGCTGTCGCCATTTCGTTGGCGGGAGGTAGTGAGCAAGTAAGCCATTTTGAAACTGCCGCGCATGTGGCTGTCACGTTATTGAAACAACTTATCGACAAACCTTTGCCCCAAGACACTATCCTTAACGTCAATGTGCCGGATATTGCCATCAAGGACTTGAAAGGTTACCAAGCCACGCGGCTCGGACAACGCCATAAATCAGAACCTGTCATTACCGGCAGAGACCCTCGCGGACGGCTTCTATATTGGGTAGGGCCTCCAGGTGCGGAACAAGATGCAGGGCCTGGAACCGATTTTTACGCGATAAGCACAGGTTATGTGTCGGTAACTCCGCTACAATTGGACTTGACTTGGTACAGTCGTATCGAGGAATTAAGCACATGGTTGCCTAAGGAGAACAATTTATGAACCCAAGCCTGCAAGGAATAGGTATGACCTCGCAGCGAACCCGCGACCGCATGGTCAACCGCTTGATCGAGCAAGGCATACGCAGCAAAAAAGTCCTAGATGTCATGCGGAATACGCCTCGCCATATTTTTGTTGACGAGGCGCTGGCGAGCAGGGCTTATGAAGATAACCCCTTACCTATCGGTTTTAACCAGACCATCTCCCAGCCTTATATTGTTGCCCGAATGACCGAGCTTTTGCTTAATAAAGCAGGGCATTTGTCAAAGGTGCTTGAAATAGGCACAGGCTGTGGTTATCAAACCGCCATACTCGCACAATTGGTAGATCATGTTTATTCCGTCGAGCGAATTCTGCCTTTGCAGAAAAAAGCCAAAAACCATCTATTTGAACTCAAAATCAAAAATGTCAGCTACATCCATAATGACGGTGGTTGGGGTTGGCCTGAGTATGCGCCGTTTGATGGCATTTTGGTCAGCGCTGCGCCGCCTGAAATCCCAGAGGCATTACTGCAACAAATGGCGATGGGCGGCGTAATGGTAATACCTACCGGAGAAAGTGGTAGGCAGACATTGCAGCGGGTGATACGCTCGGACAAAGGTTATGAAGTTGAAGAGTTGGAGTTAGTGAGTTTTGTGCCGTTTTTGTCGGGGCGGGAGTAGTAGTTACGCAAAGAAAAAGAGAGTGCCGTCAAAGGACGTTCATCAGTTATGTTCGAGGTAACTGTAGGTTGGCGGTGAGTTTGCGAACCCCAACAAAACATGGCAACCAATTTGTTGGGGTTCGCAAACTCACCCGCAACCTACGAACCCAACTTACCGCGTTGTGACCTGATATATAGTATGGAGTAACAAACCTAGGTTTGTCACTCCAAAATGCACGCTACTCACCGATATGAAACCGACAAGTTCATCAAAAAACACAGGTTTAACCCACCACCCTTGTTCCTTGCTAAAAATTTTATTCGGTGTTAATGCCCCGGCGCCAATTCAAAAATAATCAACTCCGCCGTTTCGTTGCTCGTATTCTCAATAGCCATCAACTTGCCGGTTTCCCAAAACACGTCGCCGTTTGAATAGGTATTGACCATGCCGTTATCGGTCACTTCAAATTTGCCGTGTACCACATAACGCGGCCCTGGGCCTTCGTGGGTATGCCAAGGGGTTTTGTAATGCGCTGGGAGCGTGACGCGTATCACTTTAGCGTTGATGTTTTTGCTGGGGAGTTCGACTGGTTTTTCCATTATGGTCGTCCTGATTAACCTTGGTTTGGCATCGTCTGCTGAAACCGCTTCAACAACAAAGAACAGCAGCA
>JABFSV010000169.1 GCA_013140405.1 Methyloglobulus sp.
TGCTTTTGATTATATTATTACTCTTGAGTCGCCTTTGCTTCGTGAGTTGAAAATATGAAGTCAACACCAAACCATGTAACTAGAGAATATACTGGAATTGTTTTAGAAAGGATAAAACACCTTCCTCCTGGTGGAAAGATGGGGGATTTACCTGCTCATTTGCAGCACGAGAGTTTTGTCAGGAAGGGAGATAAAAAGACAGGGGGGCCAAATATGCGGCTTTTGCGTTTAGAGATGGACAAGCCCGCTCTCACTGTGACTGCATATATATTTAATAAATTTGTACATCCTAAAGAAGATAGGCACTTAACACCAAGAGAAGCCGCTTGCCTTCAAGATTTTCCAATTGATTATGAATTCAAAGGAACATTAGGCCAAGTTCATCAACAAATAGGCAATGCAGTTCCAGTAAAATTAGGAAAAGCAATCGCACATGAAGTTGCCAAGTATTTTGAACGCCAAAATATTCGTGGAGAAATATTGTTGGCATCGTATTTTTGCGGTGCGGGTGGCTTAGACCTAGGCTTCGAACAAGCTTCAAATGAGTGCCTTCAATTCAAGACTGGATTCACTACTGATATTGAGAAATGGGCTGAAAAAACGATTAATCACAATCGACCCCAATGGAATTTTCATAGAGCGGATATAAGAACATTAGCACCTGAGCTTGTAAAAGAATCTCTCGGGTGCTTCCCTCAGGTCATTATCGGCGGCCCTCCTTGCCAACCATTCAGCGTTGCTGGCAAACAAAAAGCAACAAAAGATCCGCTTGGAACTCTTTACAGGGATTACATTAGGCATATCGATTTCCTAAAACCAGAAATTGTTGTTTTGGAAAATGTCTATGGATTAGCCCAGGTCAAGTCAGTAAATATGATTTTAGAAATATATAAATCTTTTGAAAAAATTGGATATAAGGTAATCCATAAAGAGTTGATGGCAGCGGACTATGGCACTCCCCAGAAAAGAAGGCGGCTAATATTTGTCGCCGCAAAAAACCTCCAATATTTTCAATTTCCACAACCGACCCATTGTGAGTTTGAGAATCTGTTTGGCATACCTCTATATGAAGGGGCGGGAAATGCAATCACAAGGCTTCCTCAGCCCGTAATCAAAGCCATAAGGTGTATACAAGTTAGGGATTAGTTGCACAAATTTACTATGCCAAAACAACTGCTTATGTTCATGCGTGGCGACGGATTAATTCAAAAGGCGGGTTACGGCGCGTTTGAGTATGGAGTTATTATTGGGCTCAAGGGTTGACATGCCTAACCCGCCCTACATTTGCTTATGATCTGTTAATTTATATGGAATTCAAAATCATCAATCAGGATGGTCACGCCCGCCGAGGCCAATTAACCTTAACCCACGGCGTTATAGAAACCCCCGTTTTCATGCCAGTAGGCACTTACGGTACGGTAAAATCGCTCACTCCAGATGATTTAACCAGCTTGGGTGCACAGATTATTCTAGGCAATACCTTCCACCTCATGCTACGTCCAGGTACGGGCGTAATTAAGGCGCATCAGGATTTGCATGGCTTTATGAGCTGGAAAAAGCCGATACTCACTGATTCCGGTGGTTTTCAGGTGTTCAGCCTCGGCGCGTTAAGGAAAATTACCGAGCAAGGCGTGACCTTCAAATCGCCAATTAATGGCAGTAAAATTTTTATGGGGCCGGAAGAATCCATGCAGGTACAGCGGGATTTAGGCTCTGATATTGTGATGATTTTTGACGAATGCACGCCTTACCCTGCCACGGTTGATGAAGCGGCAACGTCGATGCGCCTATCGTTAAGGTGGGCGCAACGTAGCAAGCAGGCGCATGGCGATAACCCCAATGCCTTATTCGGCATCGTGCAAGGCGGCATGTACGAGCATCTTCGGGCAGAATCCATAGCCGGATTGGTTGATATAGGCTTTGATGGTTATGCGATTGGCGGCTTATCGGTAGGCGAGCCGAAAGATGAAATGATGCAAACCCTGGATGCCATCCATACCAAAATGCCTGTCGATAAGCCCCGTTATTTGATGGGCGTTGGCACGCCAGAGGATTTGGTCGAAGCGGTCAGGCGCGGCATTGATATGTTTGACTGCGTGATGCCAACCCGAAATGCCCGCAACGGGCATTTGTTTACGACCTTTGGTGTGGTAAAAATCCGCAATAGCCAGTACGAATTTGATACCAGTCCTTTGGATGAAACCTGCACTTGCTATACCTGCCAAAATTATTCCCGTGCGTATCTGCGCCATCTTGATAAATGTAAGGAAATGTTGGGTTCAAGGCTTAATACGTTGCATAACCTCCACTATTATCTAAATCTTATGCAACAACTGCGAGATGCCATCGCAAATAAAGAGCTGGAACTTTTTGTCAAGCAGTTTTACCAACAACGAGGAAAAGTTGCTCCAGTTGTGTCATAATAGGAAATTATCTAATAACACGAATAAAAACTGAGGGTAACATGAGTTTCTTTATTTCTGACGCATTAGCAGCAGCGCCTGCCGCACAATCACCTGGCATGGAAGGCTTGTTGTTTCCTGCTGGCATTTTAGTGTTTTTTTATTTTCTGTTCCTGCGTCCTCAAGCCCAGCGCTCAAAAGAAAAAAAGCAAATGATTGCGGCGATGGGCAAAGGCGTTGAAGTCGTCACATCGGGCGGTATTTTGGGTAAGGTTGTTGATTTAGATGATAATTTCGTTAAATTGGAAGTCGGCGACAATCTCTTTATCCAGGTGCAACGCCAAAGCATAGAAACCATGATGCCTAAAGGAACGTATAAGGCAGTCACTAAAAAAAGCAGCCAAAGTCCGACTTAATAGGATCGGTTTGTATAAAACTCATATTTAGTTGAATAGTCGGAATAACAGATGCAAAACCATTACCCTATTTGGAAAAATCTACTGATATTCAGTGTTTTCCTCATCAGCCTTATTTATTCGTTACCCAACCTGTTTGGCGAAGACCCTTCCGTTCAAGTGTCATCCACTAACGCACTCACCCAAGAGCAAGCCAGCAAGATCGAAGCTACCATCAAAACGAGTGGCGTAACGTCAAAAGCCTTTGAATTTAAGGATGGACGGATTTTGGCGCGTTTTGCCAATACCGACGATCAGTTGAAAGTCGCGGACTTGCTCAGGGATCAGATGGGTAATGATGCCACCGTCGCATTAAACCTTGCGCCAACGACTCCGGCTTGGTTGCAGAATATCGGCGCTGATGCCATGTATTTGGGTTTGGATTTACGCGGCGGGGTGCATTTCTTGTTGGAAGTGGACATGGATGCGGCAGTAAAGCAAGCGGAAGAGCGTTACACGGAAGACTTGCGGTTGGCGTTGCGCGATGCAAAATTACGTTATCTATCAGTAGCTAAGGATGGTGGCTTTATTAAGCTCAAGTTGAAATCTGCTGAAGACAAAACACCTGTTTTCAATCTGTTGGCAAAAGATTTTAGAGGCCTGAAGGTCACCGAACCAAATGAACAAGACCAGATTTGGTTAAAAATGTCAGAAGTGGATGTGCGTGAAGTCAAGAAGTTCGCCGTCGCACAGAATATGACTACCTTACGTAATCGCGTCAACGAGCTGGGTGTTGCAGAGCCGGTGATACAGCAACAAGGCGAAAACCGCATCGTTGTACAGTTGCCGGGTGTACAAGACACCACGAGAGCCAAAGAAATTTTGGGCACTACTGCCACCTTGGAATACCGACTGGTCGATGTCGAGCATGACGTGCAAAAAGCGGTTGAAGGCCATGTGCCGGTCGGCAGTAAGTTGTACTACGATAAAACCAAGAATGCGGTGCTGTTAGATAAGCGCGTTATTGTCACCGGAGACCAGATTGTCGATGCGTCTTCGGGTATGGATCAGGATGGACGGCCCGCAGTATTTATTTCGTTGAACGGTGTCGGTGCGGCAAAAATGGGCAAACTGACCCAAGCGAATGTCGGTAAGCCGATGGCTGTGGTGTTTATAGAAAACAAAGTCGAAACAAAAGTTGTCGATGGGCAGAAAGTACGCCATAAGGAAAAAATTGAAAAAGTTATCAGTGTGGCAACTATTCAAGGCGTTTTTAGCAAACGCTTTCAAACGACAGGTTTAGACAGCCCACAAGAGGCTAGAAATTTATCGCTCTTACTAAGAGCCGGAGCTTTGGCGGCACCAATTGATATCGTTGAAGAGCGCACGGTAGGGCCAAGTCTGGGTCAAGATAACATCAATAAAGGTGTGTTATCGTTCGTAGTGGGCTTTGTGTTGGTCGTTTTGCTTATGGCGGGTTATTACAAGGTTTTCGGCATGATTGCTGATGTCGCGCTGGCCTTTAACGTGGTCATTGTCGTGGCAATATTGTCAATGTTACAGGCGACGCTGACCTTGCCAGGTATTGCGGGGATTATCTTGACTGTAGGCATGTCCGTTGATGCTAACGTTTTGATATTTGAGCGGATTCGAGAAGAGCTCAGGAATGGGAATTCGCCACAATCCGCTATCTATATGGGCTATGACAGGGCTTTCGCGACAATTCTGGATTCGCATGTCACAAACCTTGTGGTGGCTATCGTGTTATTCGCTTATGGTACCGGTTCTGTTAAAGGCTTTGCAGTGACACTTATCATTGGGATTTTGTCTTCCATGTTTACGGCCATCACCGGCACACGGATGGTCATAAACTGGATTTATGGCAACCGCAGGGTTGAGAAATTATTCATTTAAGGCTTCAGCTTAGATAGTGAATTGGCACTGTTCCATAATAAACACATAAGAATTTATGAAACGCACACATATTGATTTTATTGGTAACCGGAAAATTGCAATGACCTTTTCCGGTATTTTAATGGTGATAGCGATTGCCTCATTGTCCGTGCGCGGCTTGCAGATGGGTATTGATTTCACGGGTGGCACGCTGATTGAGGTAGGCTATAAAGAAGCTGCCGATTTGACTGCATTACGAAAGACTTTAAGTGAATCTGGATTTGCCAGCGCTACGGTGCAGAATTTTGGCACGACCAAAGATGTCCTGATTCGCTTGAAACTTCAAGAAGGCGTGAGCAGTGCAGATTTGAGTGCAAAAGTACTGGATGCCATCAACAAAAATGCTGCTACTCCCGCCAGTTTGCGGCGTGTCGAGTTTGTGGGCCCGCAAGTTGGTGACGACCTTGCGGAGGATGGTTTTTTGGCCTTGTTGTATTCAACGTTAGCCATATTGGTTTACGTGGCGTGGCGGTTTGAATGGAAATTTTCAGTCGGTGCAATCATTGCGACTTTCCATGACGTTATTGTAACGTTAGGGGTTTTCTCTGTATTCGCCCTGGAATTCGATTTGACCGTGTTAGCCGCAATTCTTGCCTTGATCGGTTATTCCCTCAACGATACCATCGTGATTTATGACAGGATTCGGGAAAACTTCAGGAATATGAGAAAAACGTCGACAGAAGACATCATGAATATTGCAATCAATGATACTTTAAGCAGGACGCTAATGATCTCGATGACGGTTTTCCTGGTGCTTATATCCTTGTTTTTCTTGGGTGGTGAAGTCATCCATAATTTTTCAATTGCCTTGTTGTTCGGCGTAGTTTTCGGTACTTACTCGTCTATTTTTATCGCCAGCCCAGCGGCTTTAATATTGGGCATTAGCCATGAAGACCTGATAGTCCCCATCAAAGAAGGTGCGGAATTGGACAGGATGCCTTAATTCAAAGGCAATCGGCTTTAACGGTTCGGTTATAATAAAACATTATTAATTATTCTTTTGGAGTTACAAAAACACATGGCGATAGAACGCACTTTCTCAATCATCAAGCCTGATGCAGTTGCAAAAAATGTTATCGGCGAAATTTACAGTCGCTTTGAAAAAAACGGGTTGAATATTGTTGCCGCAAAAATGTTGCACCTGACCCAAGCGCAAGCGGAAGGTTTTTACGCAGAGCACAAAGAGCGCGGTTTTTTTAACGACTTAGTCGCTTTTATGATTTCAGGCCCGGTCATTATGCAGGTTCTGGAAGGTGAAAATGCTGTCCTAAAGCATCGTGAAATTATGGGTGCAACTAACCCAAAAGAAGCGGCGGCTGGAACGATACGTGCCGACTTCGCCAACAGTATCGACGAAAATGCGGTGCATGGTTCCGATGCGCTTGAAACAGCCAAACGGGAAATTGCTTACTTTTTCTCAGATAATGAACTCTGCACCCGCACCCGTTAAGGGAAAAGCCATCAATTTGCTGGATTACGACAGGGAAGGCTTGGCAGCCTTCTTTGTCGGATTAGGCGAAAAGCCTTTTCGCGCCACCCAATTGCTGAAATGGATTTATCAGGAAGGCATCGCTGACTTCGATTTGATGACCAATTTTAGTAAATCGCTGCGTTCTCACCTAAAAGAAAACTGCCATATTACGACACCTGAAATCGTTTTGGAAAAGATCGCCAGCGACGATACCCGTAAGTGGGTGGTTCAGACTAGCTGCGGGAATAAGATAGAAACGGTGTTCATTCCTGAAGAAAATCGAGGTACCCTGTGCGTATCATCGCAAGTCGGATGTGCGCTTGCTTGTACTTTCTGTTCGACAGCCCAACAAGGGTTTAACCGCAATTTGACGACGGCTGAAATTATTGGACAGGTTATGGTTGCCCAGCAGCGTTTGGGCGAAGCAAAGAAGATTACCAATGTTGTCATGATGGGCATGGGTGAGCCGCTATTAAATTTTGATAATGTCGTCGCCGCCATGAACCTGATGATGGATGATTTTGCGTACGGCCTTTCCAAGCGACGAGTGACTATCAGTACCTCAGGTGTGGTGCCTGCCATGTATCGATTAACAGAAGTTTGTGATGTCAGCTTGGCAGTATCCTTACATGCAGTAACCGATGAACTGCGGGACGAGTTGGTTCCCATCAACAAAAAATATCCATTGAAAGAATTGCTGGAAGCCTGTCGGGATAATGCCAAAATTGCGCCAAGACGTACGATTACGTTTGAGTACGTTATGCTGAATGGCATTAATGACTCAATCGAAGACGCACACGGGCTTATTGAACTGCTCAAAACCGTGCCATCCAAGCTCAATTTGATACCATTTAATCCGTTTCCAAATTCTATTTATACTTGTTCCAGTAACAACGCGATTCATCGGTTTAAGACGTTGTTAAATGATGCTGGCATTGTGACCACAGTAAGAAAAACCCGTGGCGAAGATATTGATGCCGCCTGTGGGCAGTTGGTTGGACAAGTTGCCGACAAAAGCCGTCGGCATCTTAAGCTGAAAACAATAGGTGTCGAACATGCTGCGTAAATCATCTTTTGTCATGATGCGTTGTGCTGTTATGCTGCTGTCGATAACCTTATCAGCGTGTTCCTGGTTTTCAAGTGCTCCATCTGAAAAGCCCTCAGATATTTATTTACAGCTAGGTATCCGTTACCTGGATCTTAACAAGCTGGAATTGGCTAAGGAAAACTTACAAAAAGCATTGGAGAAAGAACCCAGTAATGCACGGGCGCACAGTGCTTTGGCCGTCCTGTATGAAAAAATCAATCATTTCGACGAAGCAAAACAGCATTATGAGGCTGGCTTAGGCTTGTCGCCTGACGATATAGGCATACAAAACAATTACGGCAAGTTTTTGTGTGACCGCAGGCAGTTTGAAAAAGGTTTGCTATTGCTTAGGCAAGCCTCATCTAATTTGTTAAATGATAGGCAGTGGATGGCGTTGACCAATGCTGCACGTTGTCACTTGGGCATGGGGCAACGCCCGCAAGCAGTTATGCTACTCAAGCAAGCATTGGACATGAACGGTCAATATTCTGCAGCATTGCTCGAAATGCAAAAAACAAGTTATCAAATGGGTGATTACAAAGCCGCAGAGGATTACTTACAACGGTATTTAGGCGAAGCCAACCATACGCCTGAAACATTGTGGATAGGCATTCAAACAGAACAAGCCTTGGGGAATCTCTCCCTTGCCAATGAATACCGGACTTTGCTGCTGGATAAGTTTTCAAGTTCTAATGAAGCCAAGCAAGTGGCGGGTGTTCGTTAATCAACCAAATCTGATAATGGCAGTTAATATACAAGCAATTCGCGGGATGCACGATGTACTCCCGGAGCAAACACCGCTTTGGCAATATGCCGAGCGCATCATCAAGGAAGTGCTGTCCAGTTACGGTTATAGTGAAATTCGCTTGCCCATCGTAGAAAAAACGGAACTGTTTAAGCGCTCCATCGGCGAAGTCACCGATATTGTTGAAAAGGAAATGTACACCTTTGAAGACCGTAATGGTGATTCGTTAACGCTAAGGCCCGAAGGTACGGCTGGGTGTTTGCGGGCCTGTTTGGAACATGGTTTGCTGCATCACCAAACCCATAGGTTATGGTATTACGGCCCCATGTATAGGCACGAAAGGCCTCAGAAAGGCCGCTATCGGCAATTTATTCAGCTGGGGGTCGAAACCTACGGCATGTCTGGCCCTGATATTGATGCCGAATTGATCCTGCTGATGCACCGGTTATGGCAAAAGCTCGGTATTCGTGAAAAGGTTAGTTTGCAACTCAATTCCCTGGGAACAATTGCTGAACGCTTGGCTTATCGGGAAATTCTGGTGGCCTATTTTCAGCAACATAAAGATGGTTTAGATGAAGACAGCTTACGCAGGTTGGATACCAATCCATTGCGGATTCTGGACAGCAAAAACCCTGAAATGAAGGATGTTATCGCCAATGCCCCTGAACTGATGGCTCACTTAGGTACTGACAGCTTGGCGCATTTCAAGGCGATCACCACAACTTTAGACGATTTAGGCGTGACTTATGAGATCAATCCCCGATTGGTTCGGGGCTTGGATTACTACAGCAAGACAGTCTTTGAATGGGTAACGGATGAGCTGGGTTCGCAGGGTACGGTTTGTGCTGGCGGACGTTATGACGGACTAATAGAACAATTAGGCGGAAAGCCCAACCATGCCGTCGGTTTTGCAATGGGCATGGAACGGTTGTTGGCCTTGATGGAGCTGCGTGACGATATATCCGTGTCAAGGGTGGTTGATGCTTATATGATACGCGTAGGCGAGAAGGCGGAACGGGAAGGCTTACGTTTTGCGGAAATGATTAGAAATGAAATGCCTAGCCTTAAGCTACAAATTTCAGCAGATGGCGGCAGTTTTAAAAGTCAGTTTAAAAAAGCGGACAAGATCGGTGCGGAATTCGCCATAATCCTAGGCGATACCGAAGTTGAGCGTGGCGAAGTCGGCATCAAATGCTTAAGGAATGAGACTGAGCAGCAGACAATGCCAAAAGATCAGGCAATCAGTTTTTTGCAACAGCATTGCCAGAACTTTCAGTGAACGCGGATTGGATGAAGCAATCTGTTTGATTAGAGAAAAGTAGCAAAAACATTTTATCTGCCGGAAAGCCAGCAGATAAAAATGAATGATAGAATCCAAAGAATTCAACAAATAACACGAGAACAGCAGTGGCAATTTACGATACAGAAGAAGAGCAGCTTGAAGCGCTAAAAAGATGGTGGAAAGAAAATGGCACATCAACCTTTGTGGGTGTGGCTCTCGGTATAGCCATTATTGTTGGCTGGAACTACTGGCAAGAACACAAAAAAGACCAGGCAAATCAGGCTTCGGCTATCTATGATGAATTGCTCAAGGCAGCAGAAACCGATCAAAAAGACTCGGTGGATAAACTGGCTAAACGTTTGCAGGAGCAATTTACAGGCAGCAATTATGCCGATTACGGTAGCCTGTTCCAGGCAAAAATAAAGGTTCAGCAAGGCGATATTGCCGCTGCTAAGGAAATCCTTAAAAAACTTGCGGCTGGCAAAGATAAGGAATTAAGCCATATTGCCAAGATCAGGCTGGTCAAATTGATGTTGGCAAGCGGCGAGTATGAACAAGGTTTGCAAGTTATTAATGATGTCGATCAATCAGAAGCAGCAAAATTTTCGGACAATTACGACGAACTTGTCGGCGATCTGTATGTGGCATTAGACCGTTTGGACGAAGCCCGCACGGCTTACCAAAAAGCCTTAAAAAATGGGTATCAATCGCCGTTGTTGCAACTTAAAATCGACGACCTGACAGCACCAGAAAAAGTCGAAACTAAAAAATAATGCGCTTTTTTCATCGTTTAACTATTCTGCCTTTACTAATTGTCCTGACACTGTCCGGCTGTTCTGCATTCGACTGGGCTAGCGAGTCCATGTCTGGCATCAAGGATTATTTTACCGGTGGTGCCGACAATGCCGACCCACCTAATGTGCTGACTGAATATGACCCAGAAGTTAATGCCGAAGTGCTTTGGGAAGGCAGCGTGGGGGTGGGGACAGACGAACAGACCTTAAAATTGGTGTCTGCTATCGGAAGTGGCAGGATCTTTGCTGCGGACAGAGATGGGCTGGTACAGGCGAGGGATTTGATTACCGGAGCATTAGCCTGGGAAGTAGTAATCGAAGACCAAAATGAGGATGAAGTCCATTTTTCCGGTGGCCCAGGAGTCGGCGCTTCTTCGGTTATTTTAGGCACTAACGATGCGGAAGTTATCGCGTTAAACATTGACAACGGAACCCAGCTTTGGAAAACCACAGTGTCCAGCGAGGTATTGTCCGTACCCGTGGTTGCTGGTGGCATTGTTGTCTTACGCACCACCGATGGCTCAGTGATTGCACTGAATGAAAAGACTGGGCAAAAAATCTGGAGCTACGAACATAACGTGCCTGCGTTGACAGTGCGCGGTACTGGCGCACCCTTAATCATCGAAGACACCATTATTGAAGGCTATGACAACGGCAAGTTGATGGCCTTGCGTTTGGAAGACGGCAAGTATGTCTGGGAATCCAGTGTGACTATTCCCAAAGGCAGGTCGGAAGTTGAACGTCTGGTCGATATTGACATTGATCCCATCGAGTCACGGGGCGTTATCTATACCGCAAGTTATAACGGCGGTTCTGCGGCTGTTTCTATCCTGGACGGTGATGTATTGTGGCGGAATGAAGCAGTTTCCTCCCATACCGGATTAAGCCAGGATGAGCAATACTTGTACATTTCAAATTCCGACGGGCATGTGTTGCAACTGGATAAGCGCACCGGTTCTTCTTTGTGGGAGCAGAAAGATTTGCATGGGCGAAAACTGACCTCCCCTGTTGTTTATCAAGGTTATGTCGTTGTCGGCGACATTGAAGGCTATGTGCATTGGTTGAGCAGTACGGATGGTCGGCAGCTAGGCCGCATTCAAGTTGCGGGTGATGCAATTGATGCCAAGCCTATAGTCGTTGGCGATACCGTCTATATCTACGCCAAAGACGGTACGTTGGCCGCCTTAAAAGCTCGGTAACCATGTTACCTGTCATCGCCTTAGTAGGCCGCCCCAATGTGGGCAAATCCACCTTATTTAATTATCTAACCCGTACGAGAGAAGCGCTAGTCGCGGATTTCCCTGGCCTGACACGGGACAGGCAATATGGTCGCTTGAAGCATGGAAATCGGCCTTGTCTGATAGTCGATACGGGCGGAATTGCGGATGATGCCGAAGGCATTGAAAGTCTCGCACGTAAGCAGGTGCAAATCGCACTGGAAGAAGCCGACATCGTGTTTTTTATGGTCGATGCCCGTGAAGGCTTAAGTGCGTCCGATAAAGTCATTGCCGAAACCTTACGGAAACTCGCCAAACCTGTGGTTTTGGTTACCAATAAGGTAGACGGCATTGATGCAAGTTCTGCAATGAATGACTTTTACTCGTTGGCATTGGGTGAACCTATTGCCTGTTCGGCTTCTCACGGGCGGGGTGTGCCTGAATTGCTGGAACGGGCTTATGAACTATTGCCGCCCGATGCAGAAACTGTTGATAATAACCAAGGCGGTATTGGCATTGCCGTGGTTGGTAGGCCAAATGTAGGCAAATCAACCCTCGTCAATCGGCTGTTAGGTGAAGAACGGGTTATCGTTTTTAATGAGCCTGGCACAACCCGAGACAGTATTTACATCCCTTTTGAACGCAATGGTAAGCAGTTTACTCTAGTCGATACGGCGGGTATGCGCCGCCGTGCCAGGGTTTCGGAAACTATCGAAAAATTCAGTATTATCAAATCCCTACAAGCAATTGAAAAGTCCCATGTAGTCATTTTTTTAATTGATGCCAGTGAAGGCATTACCGACCAAGACGCGCATTTGCTGGGCTTGGTCTTGGAAGCTGGCAGGGCGCTGATTATCGGCCTAAATAAATGGGATGGCTTATCTAGCGATCAAAAAGCAACCATCCATCGCCAGCTTGACGTGAAATTGTCTTTCCTCGAATTTGCCGAAAAACACCCCATATCGGCCTTGCACGGCAGCGGTGTTGGAAAGTTGTTCGATGTCGTCCATACCTTGTACGATTCAGCAATGGTGAATATGTCAACCCCGATGTTGACACGGATACTCAAAGAAGCCACGGATGCACATCAGCCTCCCCTGGTAGGTAATCGTCGGATTAAATTAAAGTACGCCCATCAAGGTGGACGCAATCCGCCGGTGGTTATTATCCACGGCGTACAAACCGATGCATTACCGATTTCTTATAAACGTTAT
The DNA here is from genome assembly GCA_013140405.1 of Methyloglobulus sp. Taxonomy (GTDB): domain Bacteria; phylum Pseudomonadota; class Gammaproteobacteria; order Methylococcales; family Methylomonadaceae; genus Methyloglobulus. The sequence continues at coordinate 12,561 of JABFSV010000169.1, forward strand.
TTGACTAATTATTACCGAACTAAATTGCATTTATCCGGTACGCCGATACGATTGGAGTTTAAATCGCCAGTCAATCCATTCCACGGCCAAAAAAATAAGCTAAGTGACCGGAAAGTGGAAAAACGTAATCGTTTAGTTAGGCGCATGAAAACCAAGCAATAACCTAATCAACTGAACAGTCTTTAAAAATAACAGGAAACATCATGGCTACGATTAAATTTCAAGGTAATCCACTTCATACTTCAGGTGAACTGCCCGCCGTAGGTGGCAAAGCGCCTGACTTCATCTTGGTTAACGGAAAATTGGCAGATGTGACGCTGGCAACTTATACCGGAAAGAAAAAAGTGTTGAACATCGTACCTAGCTTGGATACGCCGACTTGTGCGATGTCTACCCGCAAATTCAACGAAAAAGCGAGCAAATTGGATAATACGGTTGTATTGGTTATATCTGCCGACCTGCCGTTTGCCCAATGCCGTTTTTGTGAGGCCGAAGGTTTAAAAGACGTTATTCCTCTCTCCACATTCCGCTCCAGCTTTGCGGACGATTATGGTGTCAAGCTGACTGATACCTTTCTTGCTGGGTTAACCGCCCGCGCTATTGTCATCATTGGTGAGGATGACACGGTGTTGTACACGCAATTAGTTGACGAACTCGCTAACGAGCCGGATTACGATAGTGCTTTAGCTGCTTTATAATTTTTTCTGTTGTGCTTATGAGATAAGACAAAGAGGCAATTCATTTCAAAAATGTGAGCCACGTCACAAAAATAGCATTCTGTCAGAACAGCAACACTCAAAATGTGAGCTGTTTCACAGAATCAATTTTCTGGCTGTGTAACACTGCTTTAGAAATTATTGTTGTGACCTCCTCTTTGTCAGTGTGTTAACCAATCTCATAAGCCAACCCAAGGATGGGAAGGCTTTTTTTGTATAAATCAACCCAATCAAAAGCGTTAGGTACTAGAATAGGCCGATAGTTTGCCAATCAATCGCCTATCGTGCTTAATATCATCTGGATTTTGTTTTTTCTTGCCGCTTTTTGCACCGCTTTAATCAAGCTCCTGGTCTTTGGCGACCAACAGGTTTTCACCCAGCTCATGGAAGCCATGTTTAGCTTGTCCAAATCCGCGTTCGAGATTTCCTTGGGATTAACAGGTGTATTGTCGTTGTGGTTAGGTATTATGAAAATCGGTGAACGCAGCGGTTTTATCCATTTATTAACCCAATGCCTAACGCCCTTGTTTAGCCGCTTAATGCCCGATGTGCCGAAAGGCCATCCTGCCTTGGGCGCTATCGTGATGAATATATCTGCCAACATGCTCGGCTTGGACAATGCCGCCACGCCTTTAGGTATTAAGGCAATGAAGGAACTGCAAACCTTAAATCCGCATACAGATACCGCCAGTGATGCCCAAATCCTGTTTCTGGTGATTAATACGGCGGGTGTGACCTTATTTCCGGTGACGATTTTGACCTACCGCGCCCAATTGGGTGCAGTCAATCCCTCGGACGTTTTCATCCCGATCTTGATCGCTACCTATATGTCTACCTTAACTGGATTGCTGGCGGTTGCGGCGGTGCAAAAAATCAATTTGCTGGATAAGGTCGTTATCGCTTATCTGGCTGGATTTACCCTGGTTGTTGGCGGATTGCTTGGTTATTTCACCCAATTGCCGCAACAGGAAATGCTTGTGCAATCGGCGTTGATGAGCAATGTCATCCTATTTTCCCTTGTTATTACCTTTATTTGCGGTGCAATCTACAAAAAAGTGAACGCTTACGATGCTTTTATAGAAGGCGCGAAAGAAGGCTTTCAAACCGCGATTACGATTATTCCTTATTTAGTTGCCATGTTGGTGGCTATCGGCGTGTTTAGGGCGAGTGGCGCGTTGGATTTGTTGGCGGACGGGGCGCGTGGTATCGTGCATTTCTTCAAAATGGACGACCGCTTTGTCGATGCCTTGCCCACGGCACTAATGAAACCTTTTAGCGGTAGCGGTGCCAGGGCAATGATGATCGATACCATGAAAACCCACGGTGCGGATTCGTTTGCCGGAAGGCTATCGTCTATTGTGCAAGGGAGTACGGAAACGACTTTTTACGTGTTGGCGATTTATTTCGGATCGGTCGGTATCAAGCATATTCGCCACGCCGCCGCTTGTGGACTCATAGCCGATTTTGGCGGTATTATTGCGGCTATTTTTGTGGCTTATTGGTTTTTTGGTTAAGCAAATGATTGTTCATCATTCGACAATACGTAGGTTGGTGGTGAGCTTGCGAACCCTTTATGCCCTCTGGGTGCAACAAATAAATTGCCCGTGTTTCGTTGGGGTTCGTTCCTCACCCCAACCTACCGCGCTAAGATACTATTCACCAAGTATTAAATTAATTGATTAATATTTAATATCATGCGTAAGTATATTCCTTCTATAAAAATAGCTGTCAATAATGATTCAGGGGAAATTGTTGATGCTATTAAATATTTCAATAATAAGAAAGATAGTTCTGTTATAAGAACACAATACAATAGAGATGAAATAGAATTTTCATGTTATCAATGTGGTCAGGAATTAGGCGTTCCATCCAGCAAAAATCATAATCATCATTTTAGACATAAGCCAAATTCAGGTTATTGTGATCTTAAGGATGAAGAATTGTCGCAAAAAGAAAAAGATATATTAAATAATATATTGGCATGTAAAGAAAGTCAAAGGCATAAAGATTTAAAAAACACAATTGCAGAAAAGCTTTGTAATGTAAAAGGAATAGATGTTTCTTCAATCGCTATAGATAACAAATATATTATTCGTGGAGATGAAAAAAGAAGACCGGATGTATATTGTAAATATTATGATAAAGAGCTTGTTTTTGAAATTCAGCTATCTGATCTGTCGCAGAGGTATCTTCTTAGCCGATATGACTTTTATAAAAAACATGGGATGTATTTAATTTGGATACTTGAAAATTTTGATATTCACAACCAAGGTCGCATGGAATTAGACATCAAGTATTTGACAGCATACGAAAATTTTTTCAATTTTGATGAATCCTCAGTTGATTTCAAGCTAAAGTGCAAATTCAAATACCCCGTCCTTACGGAATCAAATGAAATAATAACACCTTGGAAAGAAAAATCTGTTTCGCTTGAAAAAATCAAATTTGATACAGAACTTTATCAAATTTACTATTGCAATCCTATTGAAATTAAAGAAAAAATAAAAGATAAACAAAAAAGAAATGATGAAGCATTAAGAATCGCTAAAATAAATAAAGACAACCAAGACAGAAAAATATCTGAAAATAAAGTTAAAAATATCATAAATTCAATCAAGGAATTAAAAGATTCAAAATCGGAATATTTTTATAAAGCCAATGAACTAATAGATGAACTCAACGATTATGAGCTTAATTTACTAAACTCCCAATTTAAGTTGTGTGAACCAAGCAATAAAAAAATTTTTTCTTGGATCGATGAAGTTAAAAAAGATAATGACTTATATCCGTTTTTTGAATTTATTCTTACTTGTTCACCTATAAAGTTAGATGTAAATATTAGGTCTTGCGAAGGAAAAACTATGTTTCAATATCTTTATGCTAGCTCGTCATTAAAAATATGGGTATCAAATAACCTTATTCGATTACTTTTTAAGCGTGGTTATAATTTGAAAGAAGATGACAAAGCATATTTTCAATTTCTTAATAATATTTCTCAAGATAATAAAAATGAATGGTTATTATTTAATTTTTGTAACAGACTAAGAGATAGATATTATGTTGATGACATATTTAATGACAAATACTCAAAAGTCTTTTGTGTCGTTGAATCTGCTAAACGAAAAGAGATTGTTGGATTTAATTATATGGCGAATGAGTGGGTATCGTTTGCCAATAATGCCGCAACTTACTACACTGATTATTGGAAATATATTGAAAGAGCATTTAAAGAATATGAGCTTTGGGAGAAGTTGCTTATTTTAGATAAAAATAAAACATTTATAAAAAAGGCAAAAGCTGTGTCTTATGATCCAGATGAATTAATTTCAGAAGAAAAATCTGATGAGTTGCGTAGGTTTGAACGTATTTATTATGATCTTTTTCCTGATTTATATTGGTAATCCGGTTTACGACACAAAAGAAATTTTATGAAAGTCCATTTAAAAACATTAGGTTGCCGCCTGAACGAAGCCGAATTGGAAACCTGGGCGCAGGCTTTCCAAAAATCCGGCCATCAAGTGACCCGGCAGGCCGAAACGGCCAACCTGATCGTCATCAATTCCTGTGCGGTCACCCAAGATGCCGCCAGGAAGTCCCGGCATTTGATCCGTAAAGTCCACCGCGAAAACCCCTCGGCAAAATTAATTGTCAGCGGTTGCTATGCCACGTTAAACCAGCAGGAAGCGGAGGCTTTGCTCGGCGTGGATATGGTGGTCAGCAATAAGGATAAAGACCAGTTGGTCGATAAAGCCTTGTCGGAACTCAACCTGGATACCATGCCCAGCATGTCTACCGAGCCAGGCGCAATCTCGCTGTTCACCCGTGGACGGCAACGAGCTTTCATTAAAGTGCAGGACGGCTGCCGTTATCGTTGCACGTTTTGCATTGTCACCGTGGCGCGGGGTGATGAGAAAAGTCGGGCTGTGCAGGAAGTAATATCTGAAATCAATGCTTTGCATCAGCAAAACATTAATGAAATTATCCTGACCGGCGTGCATCTCGGTGGGTACGGCAGTGATTTAGGGCTTAATCTAGTCGATTTAATCAAAGCGATACTTGCGGAAACCGATGTGCCACGTATCAGGCTGGGTTCGCTAGAACCTTGGGAGTTGACCGATGATTTTTATCAACTATTCGATAATCCCAGGATAATGCCGCACTTGCATTTGCCATTGCAAAGTGGTTCAGACACGGTGTTACGGCGGATGGCGCGGCGTTGTAAAACCGAAGAATTTGCCAATATTGTTACCCATTTAATGCAAATCAACCCATCGTTCAACATCACCACAGACATCATTGTGGGTTTCCCTGGTGAAACGGAAGAAGAGTGGCAGGAAAGTTTGGAGTTTATAAAGCATGTCGGTTTTGGCCAGCTACATATTTTTACTTACTCACCACGCGAGGGTACGAAAGCCGCCACTTTGCCCAATCCAGTTCAAGAGACGATAAAAAAACAACGCAGCCAGCAATTGCACCAGCTTGGTGACGAAATGCGGTTAAAATTCTACCAAGACAATCTCGGTCAGCAGTTTCCCATCTTGTGGGAAGGCTATTCCGAACCCGTTGGAGCAGACAGGCAGCGAGTATTTGGCTATACACCCAATTACCTTAAAGTGGGTTGTGTAATTAGTAGCGAGATGTCACTTGAAAATAAAACCACAGTAGCGAGATTAACAGCCATTAATGATACCTATATTTTGGCCGATTTAGCTGATGGAGAGTTGCTTTAGGTATGACCAGGGCGGACTTATGGACATAAGGATAGTTAAAAGTTACACGCCAGAATGACAAGTTTTTTACCTATCTTATACAGCTTCCGTCGTTGTCCTTATGCGATCAGGGCGAGACTGGCTATCGCATATTCAGGGATTCCCGTTGAGATAAGGGAAGTCCAGTTAAAACAAAAGCCTGAGCAGATGCTGGCCATATCGCCCAAAGGCACAGTGCCAGTATTGCAATTGCCAGATGGCAAGATCATCGAAGAAAGTCTGGGCATTATGCACTGGGCGTTGGCGCAACACGACCCTGACAACTGGTTGGATGTGGGTGAAGATTCAGAAAAGCTAATCCAGTGGAACGATGGTGATTTCAAATATTACCTGGATCGCTATAAATATGCCGACCGCCATCCCGAATTCCCAGAAAGTGTTTATAGAAGTCAGGCGGAAATTTTTTTGGCTGAGCTGGAAACCAAGCTCAGCCAAAACCGCTATTTAGGTGGCAGCCATTTTTCAAAATTGGATGCGGCTATTTTCCCTTTTATACGGCAGTTTGCGGCAGTGGATAACCCATGGTTTATTTCTTCAGAGTATCAATATCTCAATAACTGGCTAAATAGATTATTGGTATCGGCTTTGTTTGTTTCAGTGATGGTTAAATATCCGGTGTGGAACGCGTAGCTATAGATCTTTTTGGGCGTTGGCTAGGCTGCTTTTTGAATGAAGGAAAGCTGTCTTTGGCTGATATTGACTGTCGAATTTAGTGCCGTTTTCAAATCCACGCCTGTACAGCAAGAACGAC
>JABFSV010000294.1 GCA_013140405.1 Methyloglobulus sp.
CTTGACACCAAGCTGTTCGCTTTACATGAACACTTATTTATTCAAGCCAATCCCATTCCCGTTAAATGGGCAGTGGCGGAAATGGGCTTGATGGCTAAAGGTATTCGCTTGCCGCTAACCTGGTTGACGGAAGACTGCTACGGCACTGTACGGCAAGCCATGCGGCAAGCCGACATTATTGTGTAACATTATGAAAAATAGACTTCGTTTTATCGCTATTGGTATCGCTACTGTTGTACTGGCAGGGTGCAGTTATGTGAAAAGTTTATTCCCTGACAAGGAAAGGGATTACCAATACACCACCGAAATCCCAATGATTAACTATCCTGCCGATTTGCGGAAAAACCAGTCTGCCAGCAGTGTGTCCGAATCATCGCCACCCGCCGCCCCTGTTGGAGGAAGCGAGGCTAGCGCGAACACAGATAGCTCAGACCAACCACCTGCCGACAATACCTCAACGGATACGGCTTCGGCCTCATCCGCTGCCTCTCCAGAAACGAGCAGCACAGCCGTGACCCCTGCCGACGAATCCGATGGACAAGATACGGTTTCATCTGTGCAAATCGTCAAATATGATGACGGCGAAAGTCGCTTGCGCTTGGGTGCAGGGGCATCCAAATCCTGGCGTGCTGTGAATAAAGCGTTGAGCCACAATACCATCGAAGTCACTGAACGAAATCACGACCAAGCACAAATCACTATCCAATACGACCCAGACGAAAAAAAGGCAACAGACGATTCGTTTATGGATGAGATTAGTTTCATCTTCAAGGGCATCGACATCAATGACAAGGAATATGTACTCAAATTGGAAGGACATGACCAACAAACCGACGTGATTGTCATGAATGAAGAACACTTACCTTTGCTTAACGATGATGCCGCTTTGCGCTTGTTGAAAGTGTTGGCAGATTCAATTAAAGCGGACTTGGTGGATGAGGTTAAGTAAGGAAATTACACTAGGTATTATGTAAATCTTGCCTTTTCACCGTTCGGTACATTTTTTATTAGCTATTGAGATACTGTTTGTTGGCTAACCTTTTTTCGATTACCACCCAAGCGTCTTAAAAAGATGCTAACCCACATTGCAACCCGTCCTTACCACCATGCTTAAACTCTTCGGTTCATCTGCTTTATCAACATTCCGTATCAATAGGCTAATCTCTGAGCTACAGACAATAGAGCCAAACATCCATGCGCTTACAGCACGGTTCATACATTTTGTGGATGTTGCCGATGATTTGAATGAAGCCGAATCCTCTCTGTTAAAAGAATTGCTCTCTTACGGTAATCAACAAGCAATCCCTGACATGGCGGCAGAAAAATGGCTAGTAGTGCCACGTTCAGGAACGATTTCACCTTGGTCAAGCAAAGCAACCGAAATTGCCCAACGTTGTGGTTTGAAATCCGTTAAACGTATCGAACGCGGAATTGAATATTCGATAGTGGCAAAAACTGGTTTGTCTGATGACATTAAAAAACGCTTATCGACCTTATTCTATGACCGAATGACGCAATCGGTATGCTTTGGTGCGATTGACCCCGATTTCTTCGCGGAACATCAACCCAAAGCATTGCAAACGGTGGATATTTTAGGTCAAGGCCGAGGTGCGTTGGTTGCTGCCAACACACAACTAGGTATGGCACTATCAGAAGATGAAATTGATTATCTAAGCAACAGCTTTAACACGCTAGGCCGCAATCCCACCGATGTGGAATTGATGATGTTCGCCCAAGCCAATTCAGAACATTGCCGCCATAAAATCTTTAACGCGAGCTGGACTATCGACGGCATTGAGCAGGGGCAGTCATTGTTCGCCATGATTCGTAACACGTCAGCCAAAAGCCCTAAAGGCATTTTAACCGCCTATAGCGATAACTCTTCCGTGGTCGAAGGTGCTAAAACCCAGGTTTTTATCCGTAACCCCATGACGGGAGAATACGGCTATACCGAGGAAGCAGCGCACTTGCTGATGAAGGTTGAGACGCACAACCACCCAACAGCCATCTCACCTTTCCCTGGTGCAGCAACGGGTTCGGGCGGTGAAATTCGGGATGAAGGCGCGACAGGCCGGGGTTCTGCAACGAAAGCGGGGCTGACCGGATTTTCGGTATCGCATTTGAAAATTCCCGGCTTTGTCCAACCCTGGGAAGATGACAATGGCAAACCTGAGCGCATTGCCTCCGCCTTGCAGATTATGTTGGAAGGCCCGCTAGGTGGTGCAGCTTTCAATAATGAATTTGGTCGCCCCAATCTGGCTGGGTATTTTCGTAGCTTTGAACAACCTGTCCTCAATAGTAATAATGAATACAGGGGCTACCACAAGCCGATCATGATCGCTGGCGGCATGGGGTCGATCCGCCCTATGCTGGTCAACAAACAGCCTATTCCTGCGGGTTCTTTAATTATAATTCTGGGCGGCCCTGCCATGTTGATTGGTCTGGGCGGCGGTGCGGCTTCTTCCCAAGCATCTGGTTCGGGTGCGGAAGACCTGGATTTTGCCTCAGTCCAACGTGAAAATCCTGAAATGCAGCGGCGTTGCCAGGAAGTCATCAACCATTGCAATGCGTTGGGTGACGATTCGCCGATTGTTTCCATTCATGATTTGGGTGCAGGCGGCTTATCGAATGCCGTGCCGGAAATTATTCATGATTGCGGACGCGGTGGTCAATTTGAATTACGAAACGTCCAAAATGCCGACCTGGGCATGTCGCCCATGCAAATCTGGTGCAATGAAGCGCAGGAGCGGTTTGTGCTTGCCATTAAGCCAGAAGCATTGGAATTATTCAGCGCCTTTTGTGAACGTGAACATTGCCTGTATGCCGTGATTGGCAAGGCTACTGAGGAAGAACACTTAACGCTGAGCGATTCATTATTGAGAAACAACCCGGTCGATCTGCCCATGTCAGTGCTATTTGGCAAACCGCCTAAAATGCACCGTAAAGTTGAACGGTTCACGCCACCTACAAACGCCTTGGATTTTACTGATGTTCAGCTAGGTGAGGCCGTAAAGCGAGTTTTATCATTTCCCGCTGTTGCCGACAAAAGTTTCCTGATCCATATCGGTGACCGTTCCGTTACGGGCTTGGTCGCACGGGATCAAATGGTCGGGCCTTGGCAAGTCCCCGTTGCCGATGTCGCCGTCACCGCATCCGGTTTTCACGCGATAACGGGCGAAGCAATGGCGATGGGCGAACGTACCCCTATTGCTGTCATCGACGCACCCGCATCAGGTCGGATGGCTATCGGCGAAGCGATCACCAATATCGCCGCAGCAAGTATTAAGTCATTGGGCGACATCAAATTGTCTGCAAACTGGATGGCGGCAACGGGCTATCAAGGTGAAGATGCCGCCTTGTATGATACGGTCAAGGCTGTTGGCCTGGACTTATGCCCAGAGTTGGGCATTGCTATTCCGGTGGGCAAAGATTCCTTATCAATGAAAACCGTCTGGCAAGACCGGACGGGCAAAAAAACTATGACCTCGCCGTTGTCGTTGATTATTACCGCCTTTGCGCCAGTTGTTGATGCCTCCAAAACCCTCACCCCGCAATTACAAGATGTTACCGATAGCGTATTGATACTTATTGATTTGGGTTTAGGCAAGAATCGTTTGGGTGGCTCGGTATTAGCGCAGGTTTACCAACAGATGGGTGATATAAGCCCTGACCTTGACGATGCGGTTTTATTGACAGGATTTTTTAACACCATCCAAACCCTGAACAAACAAAATAAATTACTGACGTATCATGACCGCTCGGATGGTGGCTTGTTGGCAACCGTGGCGGAAATGCTTTTTGCCAGTCGATTGGGCGTGTCATTAAACATCGATAATCTCGGTGACGGTTTATTGGCGGCACTATTTAATGAAGAATTAGGCGCTGTGATACAAGTCCGTACCGATGATACTAATGAAGTGATCGCTTTATTCAAGCAAGCCGGATTTTCAAATGGTGTCCACATCATCGGTAGCCTAGCTAAATCGCAGCAGTTATCAATCTGTCATAAAGGTAAGTTAATCTATTCTGCCAACCGTGCCGAATTGCAATCAACGTGGTCAGAAGTCAGTTACCGTATGCAAGCGTTACGCGATAATCCCGACTGCGCCAAGCAACAATTTGAACGTATTGCCGATGACAAGGATCCAGGTTTGCATACGGCATTAACCTTCGATGCAAATGACGACATTACCGCGCCATATATCAACACTGCAAAACCCAAAATAGCTATATTGCGTGAGCAAGGCGTTAACGGTCATGTGGAAATGGCGGCGGCGTTTGATCGCGCGGGATTTACCAGCGTTGATGTCCATATGAGTGACATCATTTATGGGCGGGTCAGCTTATCTGGTTTTATCGGTTTGGTTGCCTGTGGCGGCTTTTCTTACGGTGATGTGTTAGGTGCAGGTGGCGGTTGGGCCAAGTCCATTTTGTTTAATCCCCGTGCCAGGGATGAATTTTCCGCATTTTTTGCGCGGCAAGACAGTTTTGGCTTGGGCGTGTGCAACGGTTGTCAAATGATGTCTGGGTTGAAAGATATTATCCCCGGCGCTGAGGATTGGCCGCGTTTTATGCGTAATCAGTCGGAACAATTTGAAGCCCGATTGGTCATGGTAGAAGTAC
>JABFSV010000022.1 GCA_013140405.1 Methyloglobulus sp.
GCGTGGACTGCGTGGACTGCGTGGACTGCGTGGACTGCGTGGACTGCGTGGACTGCGTGGACTGCGGATACGAGAGTAAGCAGATATATTCAATTTGTCAAGGCTGTTTGTAAGAAATATTTCGTTCTGAATGTCCTATTCTGTTCGTTGATTAACGCAAGATTCTCCGTTAACTTAAAACGGTTGCGATTTAACCCAAAATATTCGATACTCCAGGCTTTGCATCAAATTATATTTGCTGAATTCAACTACATAATAATAACGTTGGGAGATTAAATAATTATGAAAAAATCAATTATCCTGGGTTTGGCTGTTTGTGCCATGTCTTTGAATACCCTAAGTGTTTTGGCTGCTGCTGACGACAAATATCCGGCATCCAGTTTCGAGCCTAGCGTTACCTATATTGACGAAACTGCCGTACAGTCGCAATCAGCCGTACAAGATGATAAATATCCGGCTTCAAACTTTCAACCCAAAGTGACTTATATCGACGAAAGTGCAACTGGGCAAACGCAATTAACAAAAGTGGCTGAATTCGACGAAAAATATCCAGCGGCTAATTTTCAATCGAAAGTCATTTATTCTGACGAAAGTGCCACTGCCGCAACAGAAGAAGCACCAGATCAGTTTGATCCCAATTATCCTGCGGCTTATTTTAAGCCCAAGATCATTTATCCTTAACGCCTGGGTTTGTAAATCTCAGCAGTGGCTTCGATATAAAGTTTCACCAAAATCAGGCGTACCTTTTTTGGGGTGTTGATGATTAAGTGGTCGCAATTACAACGCATTTTGGTGAAACAAGATTTTATCAGCTATCTTTAATGTAACTGATCGGTTTAAAAATATCGACAGCCATTGATACTGACAGTTCGCATAAAGGTAACGCCATGCCCCAATTAAACTACACCATCACAGGTAATGATTTACAGTACATAAAAATCATCTTGGAACCCGACCAGGAAGCCATTGCCGAGCAAGGGGCGATGATGTACGTGGACAAGCACATCGTTGTCGATACCATCCTGGGAGATGGCAGTCCTTCCAAGTTCGGCGGAATTGGTCGGTTTTGGAACGCAGTCAAGCGTTCTTTCACGGGCGAGTCGATGTTCAGTTCCGTGTATCGGAATCCCTCAAATAAGCCACAGACCGTTGCCATTGCCGCGCCCAGTCCTGGTGAAATCGTCCCCATCAATTTATCGGAACACGGCGGCATGATTATCTGCCAAAAAGGCGCTTATATTGCTGGCGAGTTGGGGCAGCGCATTCAATTGGCCTTCCAAAAGCGGTTGCGTGTGGGCTTTTTTGGTGGCGAAGGCTTCATCATGCAAAAAATCAGCGGACAAGGCATTGTGTTTATTCATGCTTCCGGTACGTTGAAAGAGGTCGTACTCACGCCTGACGATGAACTCAAAATTGATACCGGTTGTCTAGTAGGCATGTCTTCGACGGTACGTTACGATATCAAATACACCGGTAAGCTGAAAAATAGCCTATTCGGCGGTGAAGGCCTGTTTTATGCCACGGTATCCGGCCCAGGTAAGGTGTGGATACAATCCCTGCCAATGAACCGCTTGAGCAAGATATTGATGAATTCCGCCTTAACAGGAAGCAGTAGCCGATCATCCTGGATGGGTAAATTTTACCTGCTTGCCGTAATCATTGTTGCGATTGCCACTGTGTACAACAAACCTTGATATGAATAATGGTGTCAGCATCCTCCTGTTCGGCCCGGAATTGCACAACGCGGGAGAACTGACCACTTGCGTGATAGAGCCTGACCGCATTTATTTGCCCACGTACAAGCAAAACGTCAACTTTTCCGAACTGGAAGCCAGGGTAGGCAGTTTTGACCACAACCAATTGCAGTTGTGCTGGCAAAACCAAGGCCATACCTGGATGCTAATCCCCGCTAATCCAGACGCACAAAAAACGCTGATTAAGTTAATGCCCAAGAACGAAGTCGCGGGATTTGCAAAATGGAAACGAGAAACTTTAGGCCAAAGTCTGGTCTGGAAATCCGTGGCTTATTCCTTATGCACACTCGCTTTGGCGGCGATTTTGCTCGTCTGGCAATATGATACGGCGGTTTCTTGGGTAGCCGGACGAGTGCCATTAGCGACTGAATACAAGATTGGCGAATCGGTATTGGGCAGCCTGAAAACCCAAACAGCCTTGGTTGATAAAGGTATTTCCGTCGATGCCGTAAAAAAAATCGGTGATCGCCTGACTAAAGATTCGCCTTACAAATACCAATGGCATCTTTCAAATGACCCTGCCATCAACGCTTTTGCCTTGCCCGGCGGTATAGTCATCGTCAATAAAGGCTTGCTGGAGAAAGCAGATTCCGCTAATGAAGTGGCAGGTGTGCTGGCTCATGAAATCCAGCACGTTGAACAACGCCACGCCTTAAAGAACATGATTACTAGCTCCGGCATTGCCGCCGCCGTCTTGCTCGTGTTGGGTGATGCCAATGCCGTCATGATGATAATGGCGCATCAGGTTTCCGCCCAGTATTTCAGCCGTCAGGCCGAAGCCGATGCTGATATGAAAGGTTTGGTCTTGTTGAATAAAAACAAAATCGATCCGCAAGGAATGGTGGTTTTTTTCAAAAAAATGCAGGAAGCCTATAAAGGCAAAGCAAATGGGCCTGAATGGATGTCATCCCATCCCGATACCGCCAACCGGATACAAGCCATTGAAAATTTTATCAAAGAACATCCTTGTACGGATTGTGAAAAATTGAAGTGGGATAAGAAGGCGATTCTGGCTAGCTTGGAAAAGGAAAAAACCAAGGCAAAATGATCATTTTAAATGTGTGCCTGAAAGCTGCTGGACATATAGTGTTATTGTTGTAAAAAATGAAGATTGGACTTTAAACATGGGGGAAAAATGAAAAATAAATATAGCTACGCATTAGGATTATTAATGGCAGTATTGAGTGGCTCAGGGTTTGCAATCACTTACGGCGAACTGGACGGAACAAAACATCCCGAAGTCGGCGCGTTACTCGATACTGACCAAAACGGGAATTTATACGCCTATTGCAGCGGCACCTTAATCAGTCCGACGGTCATGTTGACGGCGGCGCATTGCGATCCGGTTGATCCCGCTAATGTCAGCGTGACCTTTGATCCTGTTGCAAAGAATGCGACCACGGTCTACACAGGACATTTTCATGCCCACCCTGAATACAGCCCAGCCCAAAACGACCCGCACGATATCGCGGTTATCGTATTCGATCAGGAAATATTGGGCATCGAACCCGCTAAATTACCAACACTGGGCGTTTTCGATACCCTAAAAGCTAACGGCTTATTGAAGGGCACACATTACACCGCCGTCGGTTACGGTGGACAAGAACGCAATTTCGATGGTCAAGGCCAACCCATCATCGCCTATGAAGATACCCGCGAATGGTCGGTGCAGTCCTTTAATGCGCTAAATAAGGCGTGGTTGCGGTTGTCGCAAAATCAAGCCACCGGCGACAGTGGTGCCTGCTACGGCGATTCCGGCGGCCCCAACTTTACCGGAAGCGGCGACAATGAAAGTACCGTCATCGCAGGCACGACCATAACCGGTGATATGCAGTGCGTCGCGACCAATGTGATTTATCGGCTGGATACCCAATCGGCACGGGATTTTTTGCAAGGTTTTGTTGCGTTGCCATGAAGCTATAAATTAGCTCGTAGGTTGGGGTGAGCTTGTGAACCCCAACATTAATCCCCAAAACCGGAAGTAACTTATGAATATTGAAACCATCACCGAACAGGCATTAAAACTTGAGTCTGCTGTACGGGAAGATAGATAAAAATGTCAGAAAATGCTGATTGTTGCATTTTCCTTATCCATTATTTTTTGGGTAGCGTCAGGACAAATTGAGATCATTGCGGTTATGCACTTGAGAAAAGAGCCAAATTACTGGAAGTCGCGTAAATAGCGCATAGATTTGAGCGAAGTACAGAACACAATCCACGACAATTAAAACCACCAAACTAAAATGCCCAAACAAGAAAAATACCTAACAATGACCGTCCTCATGACACCCGATATGGCCAATTTCTCCGGCCATGTCCACGGAGGTTCGTTGTTGAAATTGCTCGACCAAGTCGCTTATGCTTGCGCGGCGAAATATTGCAAAAGCTATGTGGTCACGGCGGCACTGGATCAAGTATTTTTCCGCCAGCAAGTCCACGTCGGCGAACTGGTCACGTTCATGGCGCATGTGAATCACGTCGGGCGGTCGTCGATGGAAATCGGGATTAAGGTAGTTGCAGAAAATCTCAGGACGCATGAAAAGCGACATACTACGTCCTGCTATTTTACGATGGTGGCGTTGGATGAAAACGGTAAAACGATAGAAGTGCAATGCTTGACATTGGAAACTGAGCGAGAAAAGAGGCAATTTGCCGCTGCTGAAATCCGTAAAAAGTTACGCCAGGACAGTTTAGAAAAAATACGGGCTTTGAATAACGACATAACGGAAGAAGAGTTATAAGCATGGGTGCAGTACAAGAGAACTACGAACGCTTGCCGTTAAAGGAATTCGCAGAAAAAGCCTACCTGGATTATTCCATGTACGTCATCCTTGATCGCGCACTGCCGCACATTGCCGATGGCTTGAA
>JABFSV010000429.1 GCA_013140405.1 Methyloglobulus sp.
CTACAATGACCGTGGATCTAACTCATCCGATGATTAGTTAATTCTATGCTGGCTCGTTCACGAACCTATTCCAAGCGATCATAGATATTCTGAGAGAATATTTAGCGCTGTGCTGGTTGAGTAATGAACCCTTGGAACTGCCAAGATCGGTGGGTTTATTCAGAAAAAACCTGCTGCTTTATTTTGTGGTTGGCTATTTGTTACAAGCCAATATGATTGATGACCCATTCGAGTCACTTTACGAAATCGGCCTACAAATCGTATTCATGCTGATGTTTATTGGCATCATGCTGTTCTTGAACAAAACGCTTTATGTCTACGTACAAATCACCACCGCATTCATACTTAGCGCAAATATCGTCTCGGCATTTATTGTCCCCGTCATGGTGTGGTTAACCGTCACCGAAGACCCCTATAGTTATTACCTGTTTTTCCTGTTACTGGCCTGGTACTACGCAATCGTGTCTTACATCATCAAACACACCCTGGTCATCAATCTACCTGCCAGCATGGTTTTGGCCTTATTTTATTTTATCGCCACCTATTTGGGCGCTTTTGCGATTGGGCAAGTAATTTAACCACAAGCCCCCAATCAACCTATTTTCAATGGTTTTAATTGCTGTTTGAGCAAGACTTTTCCCCATGCAAAGCGTCAGATCACAGCACATGATAGAAGACTCGATAAAAAAATCACGTTTTATCGGCGCGTTGATGCCTTGTCACAATGAATTTGATTTAGCCAATGGCCTTCGGCAATTACAGCTTGCCCACCCAAACGCCAGCCATATCGCTTTTGCCTACCGGATCAAATCCAACAATGGCTTTACCAGTCGGTTTAACGATGCGGGCGAACCCAGTGGGACAGCCGGAAAACCAATTTTCCAGCATCTGGAGGGTAAGGAATTGATTAATGTATTGCTTGCCGTAATCCGTTATTTTGGCGGCATCAAGCTAGGTGCGGGAGGATTGACCCGGGCTTATGGCAATACTGCCAAACGGGTAATTGAAACGGCAGAGTTATTCCCCTATATTGAATTTGTGGAACAACGCCTGACTTTGGATTACAAACAGCTACAAACGTTTGAGCATCAATTGAAAAAGCTGGACGGCGAAATTACAGCCCAGAACTTTGCCGAGCAAATTCACCTGACTATACAACTGCCAAAAGATAACCTAAAGGTATTGTCTGAGGAGTTTTCTGGACTGTATTCGCCGTAACATCATGACCTTTCAAAAAAATTTTTGTACGTCACGAACATAAATGCCGAGGTCAGCACATATAAAACGGGGGTCAACCACGGCGTTATTTCAGTACACAAAATAGCTTCGAATACTAGAAATGCCAGCGTTTTATAGTACGCTTCCTTTTGCTTTGCAGACTCTTGTCTGCCTACTTCCTTGGCTTGGCTCCAACTGTAATCCTTGAATAACATCAATGGATAACTGTACCAACTGGCAAAAGTGGCTAACATCAATAAAGTGAAGATCAAGGAAATATTAGCATAGCCATACAACCAGATAGCCAGTTCACGGCTGTCCCTACCTCTTAGGTTTTGGGAGGTGAATTGCCAATCAAAGAAAAAATAGCTGATCATGTCAATCTGGCCGTTGAGAATATTGGCCAGCGCAGAAAATATAAACCAGCACAGGACAATCATAAGCCCCATGATAATGGCTAACGGCAAACTTTTTTTAATCGCCCAAGCAAAACCGACTGACCCCGTATCTGAATGTTTCATATCGTTATATTTTGCCACCCCAACACCCACAAACAGGGAAACAACGGCAGAAAAAATCCCCAGGGCGTACGATATTCTGCCGACGCATAAGATTACCGCCACAAACAAGGTATAACCTACCCAAACCCAAGGATCACGGCGTATAAACAATAGGCATTTTCGTAACCAATCGCTGAATTTAGTTTTGTTATATATGCTCACAATGAAATCCTGCTAATTCCTACGGCTTTACGTAATTTCTGGATAAAAGGACTGCTGATTGCCCGTGCTTTTCTCGCACCTTCCAGCAATTGTTCTTCAATATGGTCGGGTTTTTCCATCAAGGCATCATAACGTTCACGTGCTGGCGCAATGTGTTCGTTAATATGCTCAAACAATACCTGCTTCATTTCACCCCAGCCGATGCCTTCGGCGTAACGTTGTCGTATCTGTTCGACTTCTTCTGCTGTGGCGAAAGACTGATAGATGCTGAATAAGGTACAACCTTCGGTTTCTTTCGGTTCGCCAGGCTCCAAGGAATTTGTTTTGATCTTGTTAATCAGCTTCCTCAGCTTCTTCTCAGGCTCAAACAAAGGGATCGTGTTATTGTAACTTTTGCTCATTTTGCGGCCATCAAGACCCAACAAGGTCGCGCCTTTCTCATCAAGAACAGCTTCCGGGAGCGTGAAATGTTCACCATAAATATGGTTGAATCGCCCACCAATATCCCTAGCCATTTCAATATGTTGAACTTGATCTCGACCTACAGGAACTTTATTGGCATTAAACATTAATATATCCGCAGCCATCAAGATTGGGTAACTGAACAATCCCATCGTAATGCCTTTATCTGGATCTTGCTCGCCACCTTGTTCGTTGTCTGCAACAGCTGCTTTATAAGCATGCGATCGGTTCATCAAGCCCTTGGCAGTCACGCAAGTCAGCATCCAGGTCAGTTCCAAAATCTCAGGCACGTCTGACTGCCGGTAAAACACCGCGTTATTCGTATCCAATCCCAAAGCCAGCCACGTCGCGGCAATTTCTAGGCTGGAGCGTCGCACCCGTTCCGGCTCTTGGCATTTAATTAAGGCGTGGTAATCAGCCAAGAAATAAAAAGGTTGTGCGTTTAGGTCTTTACTGGCGGCAATAGCCGGTCTTATCGCCCCTACATAGTTGCCCAAATGAGGGGTTCCGGTGGTGGTGATACCTGTCAATACGATTGCTTTGCTCATGAGTTTTTCTTTAATCTCTTCTTATTATTGGTCGGGTTTTCCCTTTAAACTTCGACTTTGCTCAAGTGTAACAGCTTATTTCAAGGTGTCTATGCCACTCTATTTTTTGATCGAATTTTATGAAAACCACATTTGTGAATACTTAGTTATTGTGGAGCCCATTAATCATGGTGCCTTAAACTCTATTTCAATGCTGGATAGTCATGCAAAAGCTGTTGCCTAAAGGTTTCGATGGCTTGTTCATCATCGCGCTCACTTCGAGGAATGGGCACTGCCATGTCAGCGATAACCTTCATCGGCGCGGCAGCCAGAAAAACAATGCGGTCAGCAAGCGCAATCGCTTCCCGCAAGTCATGGGTGACAAACAAGACGGTGTGAGGCCGCTGTTGCCACAAGGTTATCAATAAGCTCCTGACCTGCCTTGCAGTTGGCGCATCCAGGGATACAAAAGGCTCATCCATCAGCAACATATCGGGATTAGTGGCAAAACCCCGAATAATCGCCACCCTTCGGCTCATGCCCAGGGAAAGTCGTTCAGGGTAAACGTGTTGAAATTGGGTAAGCTGCATCACTTCCAGCAAGGCATCAATATTTTCTGAAGATGAGTTATCCTCAATTGCCAGCTCGATGTTTTCCCTGACGGTACGCCAAGGCAATAAGCGCGGATTTTGAAAGACATAACCTATTTTTGGATGAGTTTGGTGCTGCTTAAAGTTAACACTGCCCTCATAATCACGGTCAAGATCAGCAATAATATTCAACAAAGTCGTTTTGCCGCAGCCGGACGGCCCCACCAAACACACAAATTCACCGGACTGCAACAATAACTGGAGCTCAGCTATCGCTAAATGATGTCCGGCGCGGCCTTTAGCCGGATACATTTTGCTTTTAATGTCGATAGCTATCATCGTAAGTAGTTTAAGTCAGCGCCGCCAGCGTTGCGCCTTGGTGTCCAAAGGCTTTAAGACCAGCAATTCCAGCATTTGAATCACGGCAACAAAAGCAATGGTATAAGCTAAAATACTGGCGACATCAAACAGTTGAAAAAACAAATGTAGCTGGTAACCCATGCCGTTACTGCGCCCCAGCAATTCAACGACCAGAATGATTTTCCAAACCAATGCCAGACCCGAACGGGTCGCACCCATGATGTAGGGATACAATTGCGGCCAGACCACATGTAATAAGGTTTTACGCTTGCCGAAACGATAACTGCGGGCCATCTCCAGTAAATCCTGATCCAAAGCGCGAGCGCCCTCCCTGATGGTGACTATCACATTGGGCAGCTTGTTGATGACAACCGCCAATATCGCCGCCGATTCTGTCAAGCCAAACCAGACATAGCATAAAATAATGGTGACCAGCGCCGGAATACTCAGAAAAATAATCAGCCAATTATCGAAGAAGGCATCCAGTTTTTTGTTGCGCCCTAATACGATCCCGATAGCGCAACCCAACAGCATTGCAATGCTGAAACTAACAATCAATCTAAGTAATGTTACGCCTAAATGATACGGGATTTGCCCACTTAAACAACCTTGCCAGAAGACATTGCCTACAACTAACGGTGCCGGTAGGTTATTGCTGTTCAGGTAAACAGCCAAAAGCTGCCACACAGCTAACAAAACCAGCAAAGATAGTCCAGGTACAGCTGTTCTCAAGCTAATCAACACAGCATCAATCTTGTGACCAAAATGTTCCCGGTTGCAGGTGTTCGGATTTTCCGGTTAGTTGATTATTGCTCACAGTCCGCAATAGGGTATAGATACGTTCAGCCACTTGTTGTTCCGGGATGCCCGATTGCATAACATTGCCTTCACAGTATCGCTGGCGAAGTTTGGCTTGTGTAGTCACATCATCGGCTTGGGTTAAGGGGATGACTTTTTGCCAATCAGGTTCGGAGGCGCATAGCAACTGCTTCGCTTTTTTACTGGACTGGAAAAAACTATCCAGTACTTTTTTGTGGCTATCAGCCCAGCTTTGCTTGAACACATAGCCCAATGTGGGGATATTTTCTTGAATGCCCAAGCCTTTTAATATGCCTTTGCCATCAATCAATTGGCGATAACCTTGCGCTTCTAATTTAGCACCAAAATGCCAATAATTAAGCGCTGCATCTACACGCCCCTGTTTAAGTTGTTCATTAATCAGTGGCGGCGCACCAAACACTTTTTCTACCGAAGCATTCAAATCCAATTGTTCTTCTTGAGCCAGCGCCTGTAACAATAACCAGTTTTTATCCAACTCACCCCCGGCAATCCCCAAGCGTTTGCCTTTGAGGTCTTTGACAGCATGAATAGCACTGTTTCTCTGCACCATCAATGCGCCCGAAGTGGTCGAATACGGATAAAAAGTAAAATCAGCCCCGTCCGACCGCATCCTTGACACCCAAATCCAGTCGGAAACGATGATGTCCACCGCGCCAGACTGTAAGGCTATTTTTCCTGCTTCCGTTGTGGCAACGGGATGCGTTTCTACTTTAAAATCAATGTCTTTAGTCTGACCCTGCAAAACAGACAATTCCCAAGCCAAGGTACCCGTGGCCTGAACACCAATCCGTATGGTCGTTTTATCTGATGCGAAGCCGTTAATTGTTAAAAGAAAAAAACCAAGCAGTAATACGCAATATTTCATGAGCTGACTAAAGTACAGGTTAAACTGAAGCCCATTTTATCCATTCACCCGCTTTTAAGCGAAAATGTTTCGACAATCTTTTTGATGTGTTGTTGTAGCTGGACTACGCAAGTCATAAAAAAACCCGACTGTTGTAACAACAGTCGGGTTTTGATTTTACAGCTAAGGCTATATAAAAGCAGCGTGATTACATCATGCCGCCCATACCACCCATTCCGCCCATGCCACCCATATCTGGCATACCATGACCGCCTTTATCATCGCTAGGCGCATCAGCAATCATAACTTCGGTAGTCAGCATCAAGCCAGCAACTGAAGCTGCATTTTGCAGTGCAGTGCGTGTCACTTTAGCAGGATCTAGGATACCCATTTCGATCATGTCACCGTAAACGCCAGTTGCTGCATTGTAACCAAAGTTGCCGGTGCCTTTTTGCACTTCGTTGAACACAACTGAAGGCTCATCACCTGCATTGGCAACAATTTGACGTAATGGCTCTTCCATTGCGCGACGCAGAATGTTGACACCTACGGTTTGGTCGTGGTTGATGCCTTCAAGTCCTTTCAGTGCAGACAAAGCGCGAACTAAAGCAGTACCACCGCCAGCAACAACACCTTCTTCAACCGCGGCGCGGGTTGAATGCAGAGCATCTTCAACGCGGGCTTTCTTTTCTTTCATTTCGATTTCAGTTGCTGCGCCGACTTTGATTACCGCAACACCGCCAGCCAGTTTAGCCAGACGTTCTTGCAATTTTTCTTTGTCGTAATCGGAAGTTGCATCTTCGGCTTGTGCGCGGATTTGGTTTACGCGGCCTTTGATTTGCTCTTCAGAACCCGCACCATCAATGATGGTGGTGTTTTCTTTGGTGATTTGTACGCGTTTCGCTGTGCCTAATTGGCTCAATTCCGCTTTTTCTAAGCTCAAACCGACTTCTTCAGCAATCACAGTACCGCCAGTTAGGACTGCAATGTCTTCCAACATGGCTTTACGGCGGTCACCAAAACCAGGTGCTTTAACGGCTGCAACTTTAACGATACCACGGATGGTGTTGACAACCAAAGTTGCCAAGGCTTCGCCTTCAACGTCTTCCGCTACGATCAATAATGGACGGCCTGATTTGGCAACGGCTTCCAGAATTGGCAACATTTCACGGATGTTGGAGATTTTCTTTTCGTAAATCAGGATAAGTGGATCATCCAGTTCGACGCTCATGTTTTCTTGCTTGTTGATGAAGTAAGGTGACAAATAGCCACGGTCAAACTGCATCCCTTCAACCACGTCTAGTTCGTTATCTAAACCTGAACCTTCTTCAACAGTGATAACGCCTTCTTTGCCGACTTTTTCCATCGCTTCCGCGATGATTTTACCGACTGATTCATCAGAGTTTGCTGAGATGGTACCGACTTGGGCTATCGCTTTGTTGTCTGCACAAGGCGCAGCAGAGGCTACAATGGCTTCAACGGCTTTGGTCACTGCCAGATCAATACCGCGCTTCAAGTCCATTGGGTTCATGCCAGCGGCAACGGCTTTTAAGCCTTCGTTGACGATAGATTGTGCCAATACGGTTGCAGTAGTCGTACCGTCACCAGCAACATCAGACGTATGGGAAGCAACTTCCTTAACCATCTGTGCGCCCATGTTTTCGAACTTGTCTTTTAATTCGATTTCTTTTGCAACGGATACACCATCTTTCGTGATGGTTGGAGCGCCGAAGCTTTTGTCCAGAATTGCATTACGGCCTTTAGGGCCTAACGTTACTTTTACTGCATTTGCCAAAATGTTAACGCCACGCGCCATACGGGTACGTGCGTCATCACCAAATAGTACGTCTTTTGCTGCCATGTTTTATTCCTTTGTGATTATATTGATACGAGAAAAGCTAATACAACGTTAAACAATCAGGATTAGCCCAAAATGCCCATGATGTCTTCTTCACGCATAACGATAAGGTCTTCGCCATCGACTTTCACTTCGTTACCGGCGTATTTGCCAAACAACACTTTATCGCCAACTTTGACTTCCAAAGCGCGTACTTGACCGTTATCTAGTTGCTTGCCGCCACCTATAGCCAACACCATACCTTGGCTGGGTTTTTCTGCCGCAGAACCTGGCAATACGATGCCACCTGCTGTTTTGGTTTCTTCTTCCAGGCGTTTGACGATCACTCTGTCATGTAACGGACGTATATTCATAATATCTCCTAAGGGTTAAATAAAGGGTTTGTGCGTTATTAGCACTCGCTAGTCATGAGTGCTAATAATAATGAGCTTTTGCAGTCTGTCAAGTTCTTTGGCATCATCACACGCTTTATCGACATCAATTAAAGTTTAATGAACGACAACCAACTGCTACGTTATAGCCGCCAAATCATGTTGCCCCAATGCGATATAGCTGGACAACAAAAACTGCTTTCTGCCCGTATTCTCATTGTTGGCGCTGGTGGTTTAGGCTCTCCGGCGGCTATGTACCTAGCCGCTGGAGGTGTCGGTCACATCGCCATTTATGATAATGACGTGGTTGATTTGTCCAATTTACAACGGCAGATTGCCCATCACACTGACGATGTGGGGATGGATAAGGTAATTTCAACCCGTAACACACTCAAGCAATTAAATCCCGATGTGAAGGTAACGGCTGTTAAGCAAAGATTGCAAGGTGAACAGCTTGATGAAGAAGTCAAAAAGGCGGATGTGGTTTTGGATTGCAGCGATAATTTTGCAACGCGGTTTGCAATCAATAAGGCCTGTGTGATCTTTCAGAAGCCCCTGGTTTCTGGTGCGGCTATTCGCTTTGAAGGGCAGATATCGGTCTTCACGCCGAACTTTAATGATAGCCCGTGCTACAACTGCTTATACAAAGATGAAGGGGATGAAAATCTCAACTGCGCGACCAATGGCGTAATAGCACCCATTACTGGAATTGTAGGTAGCATCCAGGCATTGGAGGCAATGAAAATCATCCTAAGCGCAGGGGAATGCCTAACGGGAAGATTGTTGCTGATTGACGGCTTAACCATGAACATCAAAACCATGCGTTTCAAAAAAAATCCAGGCTGCCCAACTTGCGGCAACCTGTAGAGTGCAATGTCGTTAACCCAACCCGACTTTTACATCCTGACTCAGGATTTACCTGGATTATTCAGATATTTCTTAACAACCCATTATCTAAAATCAATTTAAGGCAATAACAAAGTGACCCAAAAATCAAAGTTAAAAAAATATTTTTGACTACCAAATTTGCATTTTCTTTATGTGGTGAATCTAAGTTTTTTGAAAACAAAATAAATTGAGGGAAATATGTGAGTATCCGATTCAGTTTAATTTGCCTATGATGCTCACTATCAGGAAAATTGAACATAAATCGTGCTAGTGAGAAAAACAATAATACTGAGTAAAAAAGAGTCAAAAGAAATAAAGCTAAAAATGCTAGTGGCAAAAACAATTTTAATATCATTAGCATGGGGCTATTTACTATAATCGCTTTGTATCTGAATTGTGTTCGATTTTCGGATAGATCGTAAAGTCCTTCGACAAGCTCAGGACGAACGGTTGATCATTGATTCCGCTCGTGGTGAGCCTGTCGAACCATGACCGGAATCAACCTTTTAGATTTTCAAGCAGAAGTTTTACTTTTATTAATCTGCTTTTTCACAAAAGCAATGGCCTTTTCTGCCAAATCGTTGACCAAAGACGGGCTGTCCCCATGCGGTTCAGTATCGCCAAACGGCTTTCCGTCTTTTTGCGCGAATTTATAAATGAAATAACCCAGCGGCGCAAAAGCCAATGCACCGATCACGATCATTGCCAAAAAAAGTCCTGTTACATCGCCCATGATGCCTCCTCAGCGCCTGTTTGTTTGAATTTTTTAATGTTTAGGCGAGTCCTGATGATACTCTTTTCTAACAAAAAATAAAGCGGCCTTTTCTGCCTCAAAGCCATTGAATATAGCGAGTTTAAGCGGCCTTATTTCAACAGTTGCGAAAACAAATAGTTCGTCGTATACTTCAAGTGCTTACTTGATCAAGCTAGCGTATAAAAATTTAAAAACTTCTGGAGGTTTTACAATGAAATGGGAAACACCAAGCTACACTGACCTGCGTTTCGGTTTTGAAGTCACCATGTACATCTACAACCGTTAAAAGCTATTGGTTCAGACAAAAAAGGGGTTCTTTGAGAACCCCTTTTTTTTGCCTTAAAACAGCGAATACCCTATCATTCCGAAATAGACTACTCATCATTAAAAACCATGAAAATCAGAATACTTGGCTCAGGTGCCGGCGGCGGTTTCCCGCAGTGGAACTGTTTGTGCAGTAACTGCAAACGCATTCGCTCAGGCGAAATGAACGGCAAGGCGCGTACCCAATCGTCGATTGCCGTCAGCAGTGACAACATTAACTGGCTGTTAATCAACGCCTCGCCAGACATACGCGCCCAACTCGAAGCCTTCCCTGCCATCCAACCCAAACAAGGCTTGCGCGATACGGGCATTAAAGCTGTTTTGTTAATGGACAGCCAGATTGACCATACTACTGGCTTGCTGATGCTGCGCGAAGGCAAACCGCTGGATATTTACTGCTCTGAGATGGTCAAGCAAGATTTGACCAGCGGTTTTCCGGTATTCAACATGCTCTCGCATTATTGCACTGTCAATCACCATCCGATTCCCGTTGATGGCAGCAGCTTCACTATTCCTGCCATAGCCGACCTGCGTTTTTACACGCAAGCCCTGAAAAGCAAAGCACCGCCTTATTCCCCACATCGGCATGATCCGCATGATGGCGACAATATTGGCGTGGTGATTGAGCAAATTTCAACCGGAAAAAAACTGTTTTATTCGCCCGGTTTGGGTGAACTTGAAGACCACGCCATGAATGCCATGCAAACCGCGGATTGTGTTTTAGTGGATGGTACTTTCTGGACTGAAAACGAAATGATAGACCAACAGCTAAGCAAGAAAAAAGCCGCAGAAATGGGACATCTACCGCAATCAGGCTCTGGCGGGATGATCGAAATCTTAAATACAGTACAAAATACGCGTAAAATATTGATCCATATCAATAACACTAACCCGATTCTGGACGAAGATTCCGAACCTTGCCACATGCTGGCGAAAAACGGTATTGAAGTGGCTTATGATGGGATGGAAATTGATTTATAAATGATTCAATGATTCCGTTCGTGGCTCGACGACCAGAGGAAGTGCCTTTGGTGCAAACTCACCATTTATGCCCCTTGGGTACGAACGGAATAAATCAAAACAACCGTTCGTCCTGAGCCTGTCGAAGGACGGAATCAACAACTATTTTTATGGCAAATAACGAATCACAACCCTGGACACGCGAAGAATTTGAAGCCCAACTGCGCGGGATGGAAAAGTATTACCACATCCATCACCCTTATCACCTGTTGATGAATGAAGGCAAGCTAACCCAACCACAAATCCAAGGCTGGGTGGCAAACCGTTTTTACTATCAGGTCAGTATCCCCAGAAAAGATGCCAACATCCTCGCCAATTGTCCAGACCGCGAAACCCGCGCCAAATGGATTCAACGCATCATGGATCATGACGGGCATCCCGGCGACCCAGGCGGCATTGAAGCCTGGATTCAACTCGGTATGGCAGTTGGTTTATCCCGCGAGGAAATCACCTCTGAACAGCATGTATTACCGGGTGTACGTTTTGCTGTCGATGCTTATGTCAACTTCGCCCGTCAAGCCGAATGGCACGAAGCCGCCAGTTCGTCACTAACCGAACTGTTCGCCCCAAAAATCCACCAACAACGCCTGGACAACTGGCCCGAACATTACCCCTGGATTGATAAGGACGGCTACGCCTACTTCCGCAAACGCCTGACCGAAGCCCGCCGCGATGTCGAACACGGCTTAGCTATTACACTCGATTGGTACAAAACCCGCGAACAGCAGGATAGGATGGTCAAAATATTGCAGTTTAAACTGGATGTGTTGTGGTCGATGGCGGATGCCATGTATATGGCTTATATTAACGGGATGCCGCCTTATTTTAATGTTGGAGCGGGTAGTGTGCATGAAAAGTAATGCAGTATGGAGCATCATAAGACACGATAAAACTCCATTCGAGCTACTCACTAAACGCTATACATTTAAGTTGTGAGAAATATGAGCAAGCAAGACTTTGAAAATTTACTTAACAAACACGAAAGTAAATCGGAAGAAAAAGAAATCAATTGGGAAGAGCAAAAGATAGAGTGGTTAGATTTTATTAAGCAATTTTATTCATCTGTTGAGTCTTGGTTAGATCCTTATAAGAAGGATGGCAAACTGTCATATGAGTATAAGATAACACAGATAACAGAGGAATATATTGGGACATATGATGTCAATGTAATGGTCGTTCACTTTGCAGAGCAAAAACTGACCTTGGAGCCTCTGGGAACCCTATTGATTGGAACAAAAGGGCGAATAGATATGGAAGGTGCTAGGGGCAGAGTACAGTTCATATTAGCGGACAAAGATAGTAAAGGAATGAAAATTAGCGTAACGATTTCTACGATCTCCACCGATGGAGTATATCCAAAAGAGAATAAGGATAGCGAGAGCAAAAAACCTAACTGGACGTGGAAAATTGCTCTAAGAGAATCCCATAAGATTTCTTACGAAGAATTCAACGAAGAAAATTTCTTTGATGCACTGATGGAAATCGTCAATGGCTAGAGTAAAGAAAATTTCATTTTCAAATAATCACTCAGCAATTGTTGATATACAAGAGTATTACTTTGATAGTGAGGTGTCTCTAAATTTATTTTATGATGACGGCTTATCATCAGGAAAAATTTCTGCGAAATTTGTGGGTTACTCTAAAACGGAGCTTCAAGAAGAGCTTAAAGCCCGAAAGAAAACCTTGGATTGTATGTGTTCTCTTGAGTTACTTGCCGCGATTGAGGCAAGGATTCGTATTGATTATATAATCCGTGGACAGAACAAACTAAGAGATAGCTTTTCCAAAAAACTCAGAGAAGTTTATGACAAAAAAGGGAATAGAGCGTTTTTGATTGATGATATTTTATCGACATGGAAAGCTGAGCTTCCCGAACATAAAACTCGTTTGGATAATCTTGGCAAAGCTTTAGATTATAGAAATTGGCTTGCTCACGGCAGGTATTGGCAACCTAATAAACATCCGCATATTCACAGATATGATTATTTATCGATCTATGCTCTTGTATCTGAAATTTTAACGAATATGACACTGATCGAAAGTGCCATAACGCTATAGTGTGTAGAGACGTAGGTGCTGTTATTCAATCCCGTATGTTGGGCATTTTATAGGTTGGCGGTGAGGTACAAACCCCAACATTATGATGCGCCAAATTGTTGGGGTTCGTACCTCACCCGCAATCTACATAGACTAAATTAACCCGTAACCTGGTGGACTCGCTTTAGCTGGCCCTCCAGCAAAAGACACATAAAAGGTTCTTAATTTGCCAACATTACTAATCCTCGATGGCTTTAAATTTTTCTTTTATGCCAACGAACATGAACCAAAACACATTCATGTTATGAAAGGCGGTGATTTTGCTAAAATCGAGCTAGAATCCCTTCGTGTCGTGCATAATGACATGAAGCCAAAAGACTTGAAGAAAGTGCTGGCAATCACCACAGACCATAAAGTTGAATTTGAGAGGAAATGGGATGACTATTTTAGCCAAAGGTAAGTCCGTTCATTTTGATGACCGCTATTTGCACGTCGAACTTGAGGATGGACGTATCATCTTAACGCCCATGTCTTGGTATAAAGAATTGCAAGAAGCCTCGTTAAAACAATTATCCAACTATGCCTTTATCTGCAAGGGCAGCGGCATTGAATGGCCTGAATTAGATTACCAACTCAGCATCGAGAGCATGTTCCTGGCGGATGCTAAAAAACATGCGGCATAATCCCGTATGTTGGGTATTTTGTAGGTTGCGGGTGTACCCAAAGGGCATAAAAGGTACGAACCCTAACAATTCGAAGCATCAAACGTTGGAGTCCGTACCCCACAACCTACACAGGCTAAATTAGTTACGTAGAGCGGAATACGCTACGCTATTGAGATTACTGTTGTTATATTTATTTATTAAGGAGCCACCATGCAAAAAATTAAACAGCTTTTGACTTTTTTACTCATATCCTTCGCTTGCTTACACTTTAGCCCAGTTTTTGCAGAAACGGCTGGAACTGAAAATGCCCAACACGCACAAAAAAACCTCAATTTGTCAGGACTCTATCTCGGTTTTTTTCCTTGTGCTGATTGCAAGGGCATTAGGACAACGCTCGCTTTAAATAATAACCACACCTATGTCTACATTTCTATCTATGTCGGGAAATCTGACCGTGAAATTGTGGAAAAAGGAAAATTTTCCTTGAGTGAGAACGGCGATACCCTTGTGTTAACCCCTAAAAAAGGCTCGACGACAACTCAGCAGTATTTAATTGATGACGATATGCTGATTAAGTTGGATGAAGACGGCAACCGGATCACTTCAGATGGTGCAGACCGCTATATTTTGAAGCGTAAGGATGTCGTGAAAACACCAGAAAATGCCCACCTAGGACATTGATTAAATTGAATGTTTTTACCTGGTAAACCATATTTATCAAGGTTACAGATGGATTCCCATTCATCTTATCAAAGGGGGGTAGCATCATGAAAATCAATAATCTGAGTTTTCCTCGTGGATCGAAGAATACATTATGGCGAGCTAAGTATGCAGCTCGTCATATTGGACTTTTGGTTTTTGCATGTGTTGGTTTGTTGGTAAATACCTCTTACGCCACCAGCCTTTATAAGTCGGTTGGGCCAAACGGGGAAAT
Organism: Methyloglobulus sp.; assembly: GCA_013140405.1. GTDB lineage: Bacteria > Pseudomonadota > Gammaproteobacteria > Methylococcales > Methylomonadaceae > Methyloglobulus. The sequence continues at coordinate 14,415 of JABFSV010000429.1, forward strand.
TATTTATAGCGCCCGTCCACCCGCGAATGCCAAGGTTGAAAAAACCTTAACATTTAAGGTATTGCCCAGCACTGCTGTACCTGCTTTAAGCAAAGAAACGACAAAGCCTGTCGAACTACCATCAGACAATGTTGTATTATATATGGCAGATTGGTGCGGTTTTTGCCGCAAGGCAAAAGCCTTTTTGGCGAGCAACAATATCGCTTATCGTGAAATCAATATAGACTCAGAATACGGTAAAAATGCCTTTGCCCAAGTGAGCAGTGAACCCGGAATTCCTTTGCTATTCGCCAATGGTCAGCGAGTTCAAGGTTACACAAAGGAGGCTTATGATGAACTATTTGGTTCCTTGCAACTGGCCCCATAAGAAGGGCAAGCTCAGAACGAAGGTAATCTGTTGATTTCGTTCGTGTTGAGCTTGATGAACTATGACCGCAACCAACTTATTCAGGGATTCGAATGTAATTTACACAACACAGAAATGAATTAGTGGCTTGCTAAAGCGAAATCGCCCTACCATAAAACACATAAATGACCATCAACCCAGACCTACCCATACTTTTTTCACCCCTGCACCGCTTGCAATGGGAAGAAGCCCAGCAAAAATACGTCATTCTTTATCCTGAAGGTATGGTGGAACTTAATCAAAGTTCGGCGGAAATCCTAAAATGTTGTGACGGTATCCGCAATCTGGCGCAAATCGTCACTACACTTGAAGAAACGTTTTCCACTACTGGCCTGACCAACGACATTACCGCTTTCCTTGAGGTCGCCTTACAAAATGGCTGGATCCAACAATAATCTTGACGCGAAAGCGCTTCAAATAACGCCTCCGCGTTGGTTGCTGGCAGAGCTTACTTACGCTTGCCCGCTGCAATGCCCTTATTGCTCGAATCCAGTCGATTACGCCAAATACCCATCCGAATTAAGCACAGATGACTGGAAACGGGTATTGAGCGAAGCCCGCAAGATGGGCGCGGTACAACTGGGCTTTTCCGGCGGCGAGCCATTGACGCGCAAAGACCTGGTTGAACTGGTCCAACATGCGCGTGAACTGGGCTATTATTCCAACCTGATTACCTCCGGTTACGGCTTGACCGAAGAAAAAATTGTCCAGCTTAAAGAAGCTGGGCTTGACCATATCCAGGTCAGCATCCAGGCCAGCACACAGGAACTCAACGACCATATTGCCGGTACAACTTCGTTTAATCATAAAAAAGAAGTCGCGCATCTAGTCAAAAAACACGGGTATCCGATGGTGTTGTGTGTGGTGATTCACCGAGAAAACATTCACCAGATGCCACAAATTCTGGAGATGGCGGAGGAATTGGGCGCGGATTATCTGGAACTTGCCAACACCCAATATTATGGCTGGGCGCATACCAACCGCGATCTATTGCTGCCCACCAAAGAGCAATTCGAGCAAGCCGAACAAATCGCCCAAGCTTTTAAAGAAAAAGTCGCTGGCAAGATGAAAATCTATTACGTCGTGCCGGATTTTTACGAAGACCGCCCTAAAGCCTGCATGAACGGCTGGGGTACAACATTTTTGACGATTGCACCCGATGGCGTCGCCCTGCCCTGCCATTCCGCCCGTGACTTGCCTGGGCTGGATTGCCCCAATGTGAATGACTACAGCATTCAGGAAATCTGGCACGAATCCAAAGCCTTCAATTTTTTCCGTGGCTTTGAGTGGATGAAAGGACCCTGCCGTAGCTGCGACGAAAAAGAGAAAGATTTCGGTGGCTGCCGCTGTCAGGCTTATCTATTGACGGGCGATATGTATATGGCTGATCCCGTATGCAGTAAATCGCCGGAACATGCGGTTATTCAGCATGCGATTGATTCTGCTAAGGTTGCTGCCAGTTTAACGAGTGATGAGAAGCCGTTGGTTTTTCGGAATAGTAAAAACTCTAAGGCAAAGAGTTTAGTTGATGGTAAAGGCGTTTAAATACCGAGCTTGGGGCGTGGGTGTGTTTCGCCGTCCCAAACGTTTGTTATTCGTGAATAATATTTGAATTAAAACGAACGGGGCAACATGCCCCGTCCGGCTCGGAGGACATCTATAAATTTAGCCTTACTCATTAGTAAATCGAATAAAATCTTTTCCAACTATAGTAACGAAAGATTCATTTGTTCCGAATTGGTTGTGTGAGCTTCCTGTAGTTAACATATTGAAATTTTTATCCAAAAAGCCATAGTTTTTTAAATCACTAATGACAATATCTATTAAGGGATCGTCTGCGGGTATGTCGTTGTGAATAAAATGCCAAACATCATAAATTTTCCCACGACTCATCGTTAATGGAATTCTCTGCTGAAATCCAGGGCTCTTATTATTGAAATCTTCTAAATATTTTGGATAATTTGATAAAAAATCAAAAATTTTAAAGTGAAGAGGAGTTATTTCATCAAGAATTCGTAAAAATATCATTTTTTTACTTTCACTAATGTCTTGTAAAAGAATGCAGTTTTTTACTGTCGAATTTAGCGCTTTAAGTTTTTCTTTATTGTGCGTTCTAAGAGCAATATTTGAAGCTTGTAAAGAAAATGAAATAAACTCTGGGTTATCTTGTAACTTTTCAGGAGTTAAACCTTCCACTTTTGTGCATAACTCATTGACGGTTTCAGCAAGCTTTACTAACCACTCTTCCTTTCTTTTATCAATTGGCGCAGAAAATACAGTGTCGAATAATTCAACTAAAGCTCCTCCAACTAACGGAACAATCGATAACACAGCTTTTGTTGCTTTGTGAAGATGGTCTTTACTGTTTTTTGTCGGCAAATCATCCATATCTATTTCTTAAAAAAGTTCACATGCTTTATCCAAAGAAATTTCAAATTTATTTTCTACAATTGAGTTAGGAAGGAAAAATCATTCTCTAACCGACTTCTCCAACTTCTTACACTGCCCCGCATCCAACCACCGATCACACCACACATTAAGCGACAACGCCGTACCACACATCAATTCAAACTCACGTTTGGCTTCCCCAGGGGCTTCTTTAGGCCACCAGGAATGCGTCTCCATTTGCCTACGGATGTAGTGGCAAGCGGCATCGACTTCAGAATCGCTAAGGTGCATATCGTAACTCCTTTAGTTTGTTATGAAATAACGGTTTGATGGGCTTGACGAATAATAAGGCGACACAGGATAGATGTAAACATAATCATGATGACGATTGTTTTGGTAAGAAGTTAGGTTATCCTGATTAGGTTTAATCCAATTCGTTTAGAATTTTCGTCACCTTATCCAGTCCGATTCCGTTTACCCTGATTATTAACCCAATGCGTATCACCCTCGCTTACATCAGCGTTGTTTTGCTCTGGGCCACTACGCCGCTTGCCATCAAATGGAGTGGTGAAGGCCCTGGCTTTTTGTTTGCCGTCACCAGCCGCATGGCTATTGGTGCGGCGTGCATTTTGTTAACACTGGCAGTGCTAGGCAGGTCTTTGGCTGGTCATCGCAAAGCGTGGCTGACGTATTTGGCGGTTGCCGTGCAAATCTATGGCTCGATGATAATCATCTACTGGTCGGCGCAATTCATTCCGTCAGGGTGGATTTCTGTGATCTTTGGCCTTGCACCGCTAATGACTGCGCTACTGGCTAATCTGTTGCTCAAGGAGAAAAATTTATCATTCAGCAAGGTTTGCGCTTATGGATTGGGTGTGAGCGGCTTATACACCATGTTTGGCACAGCCATACATTTAGGAGGAAATGCGGCCTTAGGTATCGCTGGCGCTGTCTTTGCGACCTTGTTGCAGTCAGTTGGAGCGATCTGGATCAAACGCATTAATGCCGGATTGCCTGCTTTAGCCCAAGTGGCGGGCGGACTAGGACTTGCTCTACCCGCCTATCTAATCACCTGGGCAATAGTTGATGGACACTGGCCTGAGAACTTATCCACCGTCAATATAGCGGCGATTGCTTACTTGGGGGTGATAGCCACCACGATTGGCTTTTCGCTTTATTATTATCTGCTCACGCACTTGTCAGCCACGCGCGTCGCTCTCATTTCACTCATGACTCCGGTAATGGCATTAATGTTAGGGCATCTTGCCAACCATGAACCCTTGACCAAGCAAATAATGACCGGAACATCGTTGATTCTGGCGGCGCTCGTGATGCACGAACTGATGGGTCGGGTAACGACCCCAAAACTAAAATGGGCCAGAAAAAATAGGCCGTAGCGAAGGCCAATAAACTATTAGTTTTTATAATCAAATAATTACATAATCTTTTTAGTCTCCGATAAACATCAAATGTCATCGATTATTTAT
>JABFSV010000145.1 GCA_013140405.1 Methyloglobulus sp.
CCCAAAGCCTTCGTTGCCTTTGCGTTGGATGATTTCAAAGAATATGGGCCCAATCACGGTATTGGTAAAAATTTGCAGCAACAGCCCAGTGCTAACTGCGGGGTCGCCGTCGATCAATATCCTGTCCTTACGCAAGCGCTCTAATGCCTCGTGATGGCCGGGCACCCTGTCATTGATCGTGTCATAGTAAGTATCGGGGACATCCATAAACTGGACACTGTTAGCCCGCAATTGCTCTACAGAGGCGTAGATGTCGTCGGTAGACAAAGCGATGTGCTGGATACCTTCGCCGTGGTAGACATCCAGATATTCCTGGATTTGCGATTTGGAATCGGTCGGTTCATTGATCGGGATACGGATTTTGCCGCAAGGACTGGTCATGGCGCGGGATTTCAAGCCAGTCACTTTACCGTGGATATCAAAATAACGGATTTCACGAAAATTGAACAGCCATTGATAAAATTCCGCCCATTTGTCCATGCCCCCGTGGTAAACGTTATGGGTCAGGTGGTCGATAGCGGTCAGCTCAACACCTACAGGTCGTGGATTCACGCCTTCCAGCGGTATAAAATCCACGTCATAAATGGAGTGCTCCTCACCATAACGATCCACCAGATAGATAAGGCTGCGGCCTATGCCCCTAATTGCCGGAATGTTGAGTTCCATCGGCCCGATATGGCCTTGATAAGGTTGGGCACCCAATTTGATGGCACGGTTGAAACATTGGGCGGCATTTTTAACCCTGATTGCAAACGCACAGATGGAAGGGCCATGCACTTTTGCAAAAGCCTGGGCGAAACTGTCCGGCTCATGGTTGATGATAAAATTGATTTGCCCCTGCCGATAAAGCACCACATCCTTGGAACGGTGTTTTGCGATGGCGGCAAAACCCATCAGGGTAAATAATCGTTCTAACTCACGGGTATCCGGCGCGGTATATTCGACGAATTCAAAACCATCTGTCCCAACCGGATTTGCTGCACTGTTCATTGCACTGCCTCCGCTTTCATTATATATAGACAGTCAGACTCGAACCTTATTATTAAGTTTCACTGCTTTAACGCCTGAAACTTATCCAATCCGGCTTATGTCAAAGCGGCAACAAATCGCAACTTTTACCGGAGGTGCATCATGCTAGACGACCATTTAGCCAGTTTTGCACATAAGCATCATATCGAGGGTTTGACAATGCCATCACTGATTGCACTCAGTGAAGGGCGAAGCGATTATTCCTTCGATAAAGCAAAACAATTCCTCAAATTTCAACAACGTATCAACAACGAACTGCTAAAGCATCGCGTCATTACCGATAACCGCTACGCGGCATGGTTTGAACATGGCGACCAGAACTTGGCACAAATCAAGGCTTTTATCATCCAATTTTCGGTGTTTTCCAATCAGTTCCTGATTGCCCAATTGTACAAGATGATCCATGCCTATACCTTGGAAAGTATGCGGGCATCAAAAGAAATCCTGGCGAATGAAATCGGTGTACGGTTCAAATCGACCCGGCAGACAAGCGGCGGGGACAATCTTGGCTCTACGGAAGGCAGCATAGAAGGCGGTGTTTTCCATTTTGGCGCAGGCCATTTTGAATGGTTGTATAACCTTGCCCAAAAACTCGACCTTTCGTTTGCCGACATAGGCCAACCCAAACACGGAACCAGACCCACCCTGTTTTTCTGTGATGAATTGATCCGGCTTTATGGTGGGGACGACTACCAAATATCCCAAGCCGCCAGTTATGCGGTGGAAAACTGGGCCGCCGCCGGATTCTGGGGGCAATTAATCAAGGGCTTTCATCTGTTTAATGAACGGAATGGGACTGACCTGCCTTTGGGCTTTTTTGTCTGGCACGACCGACTGGAATGCCAACATGCCGCCCATACTCAGGAAGAACTGGAGGAGCTTTATTTCACTCTAGAACTGGACGAAGATGCGTTTATTCGTTGTGGCAATGAAATGCTGGACGGCGTTGCTGCATTTTGGGATGGATTGGATGAGCAAAGGCGAGAATTGATGGCGGTTCATTGAATCGTTAATCATAGCTATTCCTAACGTAGCCTGGATGGAGCTTGCGGAATCCGGGATTTCGTGGCTTCGATTTCCCGTATTACGTACGTTACACTTCATACGGGCTACTTGCTACTTGCTACTTGCTTATTTATAGGTAATCCAGTTTATAGAAAGTATCCTTAAAAATTATTGTTGACAATTTATATTGGCAAGCGTAGACATGAATCAGCCTAATATTGGTTTGTTAGGCTAGTTGTAAAGAATAGTATGTAATGACCGACACATATACCAATAAACAATAAGTGGAGAAAATTATATGAAACATACATTTTTTAGCCCGAAAGTGCTATTTTTTCTAGTGTTCACATTGCTCGGGGGGGGGGTACATTACTCTAGCATTTGCCCAAGCTGAAGGGCCAGAACCAAATAATACATGTTCATCCGCCCAGGATTTTGGTTCAGTCGGATTGCCTTTTAGTATCGATGGCAATCTGGACGGGTCAGTCAATCCGGACATTGATTTTTTTAAGTTTACAGGGTCGCCTGGACAGACGGTCAAAGTAAATCTTCAAAGTAATACGTTTGACCCAACATTAGGGGTCTTCGATTCCTCTTGTATTTTAATAAATTCAAATGATGACGATCCTGCTGGTGGAACATCCAATTCAAAGCTGACATTCATTATACCCGCAGATGGCATTTTTGTTCTTGCCGCGACACAATGTTGTGATTTCGGTTTTAATATCGGTGGCAATGGTACTTATCAATTGACCTTGCAGCCGTTTCAAACTATTGGCTCTATTAGTGGACGCCTCGTTAATGCAGTGACACAGGCTGCCTTGCCGGGATTTCCCGATCCGTTCGCTACTGTCATGTTGCAACTTTGCGATCCTTTTTGCCATGTTGTGGTGAGTGAAGAAGGAGTCGATAGCGCTGGCCGTTTTAGTTTTACCAATGACTCTTTGGGCCAGCCTTTGGAGCCGGGGGATTACCAGGTTTTCGCATCGGCAACCGATTATTTGTCCAGACAGACACCAGTTTTTCCGGTTACAGCTGGGGAAAATCATGATGTCGGCGATATTGCCCTGCAACCCCCGGTTTTCATCGGATCAATCAGCGGTCGTCTAGTCGATGCAGTAACTGGTAGGCCGTTGTCCGGAAATATCGACCCTTTTGCGGGCGTTACTTTAACGTATTGTGGAGATTCTGGGTGCGGTTTTATTGATCAAGCCTTTTCTGATAGCGACGGGAAGTTTGTATTCACTAGTGATTTTGGGGGACAACCGCTTAGGAATGGAACTTATTTTATTGATGCTTTTGCTGACCAATATAAAACAACATCAGCCCAATTTGACGTTTTGTTAGATGGGGAAAACCGCGTCGTCGGTGATCTTTCGTTACAATCCTTACCGATTAGATTCACCAATAAAGTGCCATGCAAGAAAATTCCAAAGAAAGGCGGTAGTTGTCTATACAGCGTCAGAGTTACAAATGGTTTGGCGACACTATTTGATGGTGATGCCTGGAGCTTCGTTGGCGCTTCAGGGATCGGATCATCGCTTGATTTTACTCAATTTCAACCGAAACCGACGCAACGGGTATTGTTACAACCGGGCGAAAGCAGAACGGTCAAGTTTGATTTTCCGCTGCCGAGCACTGTAAATGACAATGCGTCAATATGTGCAGCCGCTATTGTTGGTAGACGACCATCAGCAATCTGGGATACTGTCGCAGAAACGTCTGTTTTCTGTATGACAAAAGGTACAAGCGGATTCTCGCTCATGCCGACAAAAGATGGCCACAGAATGTTTAGGGAAATGGAAAGCAGGTCAACTCATCATCAGGCAAAACCGAAATGAAGAAAAGATAACGTTTAACTTTATTATGTTGGAGGCGCACCACTGAGGTGCGCCTCATTTTCAAAACAACAAATAAGCCAAGCCCATAGGCTGGGTTGGTAAACCCAGCTATATCAAGTTGTGCTGGGTTTCGTTCTACAACCCAGCCTACCCGTCCCCCAATCTCCCGTTATGCCGCGCCGAACACTGGCGGTTTTATCGGGAATCGCCCGAAGGGGTGCGGCAAGGCCGTAAGACGGATTAAATGTAGGGTGGATTGCCTCGCAATCATACGATCTGTAGGTTTTGTTTGTCTTTTGGGCGCGGCGTTATCCGCCAGCTACGAAAAATGGCTTTTTCTAGGCTAGTCAGCATCCAGCCTGATGACATAAAGCATACGCTGTGTTATTGTTGTGTGTATGAAACAGATTCACTGGAATGCTGAGAAGAATCAAACCCTGATATGCGAAAGAAGCATCTCTTTTGAAGATATTCTTTTTTCGATGCAAAGCGGGGGCTTATTGGATGATGTCTGCCATCCCAATACTGAGAAATACCCGAATCAACGGCTGTTTGTGGTGACTGTTGACGACTACGTTTATCTGGTGCCTTATATTGAAACAGCCAACGAGATTTTTCTTAAAACCATAATTCCCAGTCGTAAAGCGACCAAACAGTATTTGCGAGGTGAGCATGAGTAATGTGAAATTAGATCAAGAAGAGCAAGAGTTGCTGGATGC
>JABFSV010000370.1 GCA_013140405.1 Methyloglobulus sp.
ATTTTATTTTACAACGACACTCTGGCCGGATTTTGACCAGAAATCACTGGACGATGCCATCAATAGTTTTAAAAGCCGCCAACGGCGCTTTGGACATACCGGTGAGCAAATACTCAACAAACCAGCTTCACTTTAACTTTAGACAACAATAAAATGTTATTACAGCGAGTAATTACAGCCGCCATTCTGGTGCCTTTGGTCGTCATGGCAGTGTTTCAATTGTCTGGTGACTATTTTTCTTTGGTTTTTGGCCTGATTATGTTGATGGCTGCCTGGGAATGGAGTCACCTTGTCGGCATCAACGTGCCTTATAAAAAATATCTGTTTCTTTTGGGGTTGGCCGTGCCGATGCTATGGATACATTTTTGGACTCAGTTCCTGGAAGGCCTTCAATATGTTCTTGAAACGGCACAGCAAGATCTTTATCAACACGCCAAAAAAGTGGGTTGGGCAACCATCAGCACGTTCATGGAATACCTTAATGTACCTGATGTCAGGTTGTACTCAGGTGTATTGGAATGGTTTGTCATTCCGCCCGTCATTTTTTGGGTGCTAGTCATGGCGCTCATTAAGCACGCACCGACGGGTGTATTAAAGCTAGAATTAAAACTTCGTCATAAAGTATGGTTAGGCTGGTTTATTCTGTTGGCGGCGTGGATGTTTTTTGTCCGTCTCAGAGTGCTATATGGCCCTGAAATGGTGATGTACTTCTTAATCTTGATCTGGGCTGCCGATATTTCAGCTTATTTTGTTGGCAAAAAGTTTGGAAAATCAAAATTAGCACCTGAAATCAGCCCAGGTAAAACGATGGCAGGATTTTATGGTGCCTTGCTTTCAGCGGTCATTTGTGGGGCAGGGTTAAGCCTACTTTACGGATTCCCACTGATGAATGCTTCTGACATCGTATTGCTGTCGATATTGACCGTATTAATTTCAATTTACGGAGACTTGTTCTTTAGCGTAGTCAAACGTCAAAGTGGCGTGAAAGAAAGCGGGTCAATACTGCCTGGTCATGGTGGAATCCTTGACCGGATTGATAGCGTGATTGCAGCGATACCTTTTTTCTATGCGGGTATCTTTTTGATTTACAGGATGATTGAAGATGTCCAAGCAACGGGTGCAGCCGGATGAAAGGCTTATGTATATTGGGTGCAACGGGTTCAATTGGTGTTAGTACGCTGGATGTCGCAGCACGGCATCCTCACTTATACAAAATTGTTGCCTTAACGGCAAATTCCAATATTGGTGCTTTATTCGAGCAATGTCTCGCACACCATCCCCAGTATGCGGTGGTTGTGGATGAAAGTAAGTCACAGGAATTTAAGGATAAAATCAATAACTCTCCTGTATCTGATATCAAGGTACTGACAGGTAGCAAAGCATTGGAAGACGTTGCCACCTTGAATGAGGTTGATTCGGTCATGGCGGCTATCGTCGGCGCGGCGGGTTTGTTGCCCAGCCTTGCTGCGGCAAAGGCAGGAAAAACTGTGTTGCTTGCCAATAAAGAAGCCTTGGTGATGTCCGGCGATATTTTCATGGATGCGGTAACTGCATCGGGTGCACATTTATTGCCCATAGACAGCGAACACAACGCCATCTTCCAGTGTATGCCTGCCCATTATCAGACAGGCACTGATGGCAAACAGGTCAGGCGCATCCTATTGACGGCTTCGGGTGGCCCGTTCCGTGAAATGCCTATAGAGCTTATGGCTGATGTCACTCCCGAACAAGCAGTTGCCCACCCCAACTGGGATATGGGCAAAAAGATCTCCGTGGATTCAGCCACCATGATGAATAAAGGCTTGGAAATGATAGAAGCCTGTCTCTTATTCAATATGTCGCCAGACCAGATACAAGTGGTCATCCATCCCCAAAGTGTCATTCATTCGATGGTCGATTATGTCGATGGTACTGTGCTGGCACAAATGGGCAATCCTGATATGCGGATACCCATAGCCCATGCGATGGCATGGCCTGAGCGTTTTGATTCAGGTGCCAAGCAGTTAAATATTTTCGATGTGCGGCGCATGGATTTTGAGGAGCCGAATTTAGAACGTTTCCCCTGTTTACGTTTGGCTTATAAGGCGATCAATGCAGGTGGAACAATGCCTACCGTACTGAATGCCGCCAATGAGATTGCCGTTGAGGCGTTCCTGGAGCGTCGGGTAAAGTTTACCGATATTCCCGTCATTATCGAAAGCTGTATGGACGTTATTGCCGTCGCAGTCGCAGACAGCTTGGCGGTTATTCTGGATCACGACCAGCAAGCAAGGACAGTTGCCAAACAGATTATTGCTGATATGGTTTGTTGATGGATCTATTACATACCCTGTTTTTTTTCGTCATAGCCATAGGCATCCTGATTTCATTCCACGAATTCGGACATTTCTGGATTGCCCGTAAAACTGGGGTCAAAGTGCTCCGCTTTTCCGTAGGTTTTGGCAAGGTGTTATGGGCACGCCAAAAAAGCCCAGATGATACCGAATACGTCTTGTCGGCGATTCCCTTGGGCGGTTATGTCAAGATGGTTGATGAACGGGAAGGCCCGGTCAAGCCAGAAGACCTTCCCTTTGCTTTCAATCGGCAACCACTTTGGGCTAGGACTGCCATTGTAGCAGCTGGGCCTGTGTTTAATCTCATGCTGGCAATTGCGCTCTTTTGGGGCGTGTTGGTGTTGGGCGAAACTGGCCTTAAACCTGTACTGGGTGAAGTTAAACAAGGGTCACTTGCCGCAGCCGCAGGTTTTGTTGAAGGTGAAGAAATCCTATCAGTCAATGATAAGGCCACCAAGACCTGGACGGAGGCAATGAGTACACTCATCACCGCCGCAATGGATGGTGAACAGAACATAAAAGTCAGGGTAAAGAATATTGCCGATGAACAAAACGAAAGGATCATCAGCTTAACTGACGACGATAGTCAAAATTCCGAAAAACTGTACAACCGCTTGGGGTTCAAGCCTTGGTCGCCCAAGTTAAAGCCAATCATCAATGAAGTTCTCCCTGAGGGTTCAGCTTTGGCGGCTGGCCTAAAAAAGGATGACCTAATTATCAGCGCGGACGGAACGCCCATAACAGATTGGATCCAATGGGTAGACTATGTAAAAAAACGCCCCGATATTGCTATTAATTTGGTGATAGATCGTCAAGGAATGCAGTTAACTTTACCGATTACGCCCAAAAGCGTACAGTCCGGCGAGGAAGCTGAAGGTAAAATTGGTGCTTCCGTGCTTATGCCGGAAGGATTGATGAAGTCCATGACAGTTGAATATTCTTTGCCGCCGTTAGAGGCGATCCCAGTAGCCTTCACCACTACATACGATTATTCCGTTGTGACATTAAGGATGATGGGCAAAATGCTCATCGGTAAAGCCTCTGTGAAAAATTTGAGCGGCCCGATCAGTATTGCCCAGATAGCAGGGGAATCGGCGAGTATGGGCTTGGTGTATTTCCTCAAATTTATGGGCTTGGTCAGTGTGAGTTTGGGAATCTTAAATTTATTGCCAATACCCGTACTTGATGGTGGACATCTCCTGTTTTTCGGTATTGAAGCCGTTAAAGGCAGTCCCGTCTCAGAAAAAATACAGATTTTTTTCCAGCAGATTGGCATGGCGTTATTGTTGTTACTGATGGTAACCGCAATGGTTGTCGATGTTCAGCGCTTGTTTGATTAATATTGCCCGAGCCACTATTTTTTTGAACGAATTTCAAGCCAATAACTCCTACCCCCGAACATTTAACTTTTTCAACAGAGAAAACCATGAAAAAAATAGCCCAGGCCACAGGATTGTTGCTGTTAACTTTGATACTTCCTTTTGCCAATGCGGATGAAGCGGCGGTCAAACAGGCATTAGGAAAATCCATGCCGACAGCAAAAATAGAATCCATCAAACCCTCCGAAATAAAGGGTGTCTATGAGGTTGTTTTAGGTTCCAGCATTTACTATGTATCTGAAGACGGTAAATACCTGTTACAAGGACGTTTAGTTGATTTGGCAAATCGCACGGATTTGACAGAACAAAAATTGGGTGTCACCCGCAAGGCCGCGCTGGAAAAAATAGGCGTGGACAATATGATCGTGTTCAAACCTAAAATAGGCAAATACAAGGTATCCATATTCACAGACATCGACTGTGGCTATTGCCGTAAACTTCATTCTGAAATTGACCAATATATGGCAGAAGGCATCACTATCCAATATCTGTTTTTCCCAAGGGCAGGAAAAGGTTCTGATTCCTACAACAAGGCGGTATCGGTTTGGTGTGCCAAAGACCGCAACGCAGCTTTAACAGCAGCGAAAAAAGACCAGAAATTGGACAGCAACACCTGCGTTAATCCAATCGATAAGCACATGCAATTGGCTGCGGAATTCGACGTGAAAGGTACGCCCATGATAGTCACCGAAAATGGCAATATCTACCCAGGTTATTTGCCGGCTAAGGAACTTGTTCAGGCTTTACAGGCCGAGACAGCCGCCAAATAGAATTTTTGTAGGCTGGGTTGATGTACGAAACCCAGCATTACCGATAGCAATATGTAGCTGGGTTTATCAACCCAGCACAGTCTACGGGCTGATTATTTTG
>JABFSV010000081.1 GCA_013140405.1 Methyloglobulus sp.
GGAAAAGGTTAAATTGTCCTAGCGTATATTTACGGACGAATATGCACAGTACCCTAATTTTCGTAGAATAAGTCAGCCTACTGAAGTCAACAATACCCCTACAACCGCCTTAATACCTAAATTCCAACCCCACCCAATAAGCGCGGGGCGCGCCTGAGCCAATGAATGTCTGGCTTCGCCAGTCATTGGAATTGTAATTCCAGCCGCTCGGGCCAATCGCACCTCTTTCAGACGGGGAAAATGGATTGATTCCCAACCGCCCTGCCGAGGCATATTGGCGGTCAAACAGGTTATTGACCATGCCGAATACGCTAAAGCCTTTCACGAATTCGTAACGGGTTTTTAGGTTGAATATGGCATAACCCGGCACACTGCCGGCATCTTTGAACTGACGACCACGAAGCAGCAAAATATCAGGGCTGACACTGGTATCAAAGCCATAAAAATAATCGTAATCGCCTTGCCGATGGTCGTTGTTTTCGTTGCCACGTACGAATGAGGACGAATGGGCAATCATGTTGACACCAAACTCCCATTGGTCGGTCAGGTGGAAGTTTAATGACGCATTGATATTATGCAGCGGGATACCCGGCATCTGGTCGCCAGGCTTGACTTCTATCATATCGTTCAAGGCTCTTAAAGGCCGTCCACTGGAGTCAAATTGGTCTTCACTTAATTGATCATTGGGTGACAACACCGCCGCACTGCTGTTATGTGGGCTCACCATAAAAAAGTTAGACTGGAAAGTCGCATCCGTGTAACCGTAATTGATCCCAAAATCAACAATGCCGACTTTACCCGAAAAACCGAATTCGATCCCTTGCCGACGGGTATCGCCGATGGTATCGAAAAAGCTGCGGTCGGCAGTGATACCCACGAGATAAATATCATCTTTAAGGTCAGTCCTGAACAGGCTGGTATTCCACTCCCAGTCATCGAAAAACTTGCCGCGTAAGCCAAGCTCAAAACTATTGGCAAAGATCTGGGGTAGGAAAGGATCGCCGGATAAGGCCGTCGGCAACGTACATGCGCCACCGATTGTTGCAAAACTTTTCGGCGTTAACTGCGAGTTCGGATCGGCGGGGTTTTGAGGCACCAAGGTGCCATCGTAGGCACAGCCCAATTCCACGCTGGATGGTGCCCGTGTGCCTTGGCTCCAATTAAAAAATAAGTTCAAGTCTTTATACGGGACATCCTGCTCCTTAAAAGGCAAATAACTAATCCCGATTGAGGGATTGAATGAGGTATAGTCGAAAGTTTCCGAGGTCGGCGTTTCGCTGAACTTACCCAAACCGAAGTAGGGATCCTGAGCAAGCACAACGTCTTCAATAAAATTGCGGTCATTATAGTTGGGTGAATTAGGGCATGAGGCCAAATTGCCACCATTACACAAAATGGAAGTCGGGTGGTATTGGTTAATATCCTTGATGGCATGAAGGTTCTGGAAGCCTGCCCGGGTTCTTGCCCGCATGTGGTTTTTAACGCGGGTATGGTTGAGCCGACCAGAAAAGCTTAGGTGCAAGTTTTCCAACGGCGAATAAGTCTCGCTGAAATAGCCACTGAATGTAGTCGATTTGCCAGTGAAGGAATTGTTGCGGATATCTTGCTGCCCAGCGACAAAGATTGGATTCATGTTGGCTGGATCGCTATAAACGCGACGGTTGCCATCTATGAAGCCTAAGCGTTGGCTAGTGTCGAAATCGGTGTTGGCAGCATCAACAGAACCGCCCACCATGAATTTGTGTTCATCGCTGTTCCAGTTCAACTGAAGCGACGCGCCATCGGTATTTTGTTTGATTGCGGTTTTGCTGAGAATGCCAATGGGTGTGCCTTCAATGACACCGGAAGGTGATAGCAGGGGATCTGTTGAAATGGGGTCGGTATTGTCCCCGGCGGCACCATTGATAGGCCCAGTAAGCCTATCGTATTTAACTGTACTACAGCCTGGATTCAAGGCCGGCACTTCAAGCAAAAAATTGGAATCGTTCGGTGAGAGTGCCACGTTGACTGTCCCAGGATCGACCAGCTCATCGCCATCTTTATCCAAACCATAATCCCTGATACCATCTTTATTGGCATCGGGATAGCGGCACACCGGCTGCCCAGTTAACGTTCCATTTGCTTTGCTAGGCCGGCCTAAGTCACTGGCAGATATATCTTCAAAATCCTCATAAATATCTCCAGCCACGGATTTCCGGCTACTGTCACGGCGGTAGATTTGGCCTGTCAGGCTTAGCTTGTCATTAAAAAAGAACTCCCCACCCAAGTTATATTGTTGAAGTTCATTCTCTGTGCTGTCAGGTGAAGTGAATACGGATTCCGGGTTTTTGTTATACAAATCGGTAGGAATCAGACCATTGCCAATCAGGTTATTGCCAACAGCCAGGGTGCTGAAACGAAGTGAAAAATCATCACCACGCCAGTCGAATCGTGCAAAACCTTGATTCACTTGAGACGGCGAATTAGTACGCCAACCTTCCTCGTCAAACCCAGTAAAAGCCATAAACGCGCCGACCGTCCCGTTATTCCAACCAGCGGAAACTTCACCCTTTTTGCGATCCCAGGAACCGCCTGTAAATTTGATATCCGCCCCTGCATCGTCAAACCCATTTTTGGTACGTAACGATAACGCACCACCCAGGGTATTTAAGCCAAATAGTGGATTAGAACCTGGGAAGACATCCATACTGCCTAAAGCGTTCATTGGGATTAAATCCCAGTTTACGACATCTCCAAACGGTTCATTGACTCGAACGCCATCCAGAAACACAGACAGGCCTTGCGGCGTACCTAATTGGGGTGAAGCAGAAAAACCTCGGAAAGTAATGTCCATCTGGAACGGATTGCCCGCGTAGTCATTCACATTCACTGATTGCAGGCGGCTGTTCATCAAGTCACCTAGGCTCGTCGCATTGGAGTCCCTGATGTCTTTGCTGCTCAATGACTGGACATTGCTGGGAATTTGTTCCCGCGACAATTGCAAGCCGTCCAAAGGGCCAAGTTTAGTGGCGGCTTGGCCTTCCACGACGACAGTTTCCAGTTCAACAACCGAAGGATCAAGTTCGGCATCATCCGCGTATCCTCCAAAAGGCCACATCAATGATGAAGTTATCATCAATAACAAAGTGCGGCGGATGTGCCTGTCGGGTAAGTAAGCGGTGATAAAAATAGTTTTTTGCATGTTCAATGGTTGTTCGGAATCGTGGCGTTGTTCTAGTTGTTATCAAGATGATTTCTTTGAACATGGTAGGGGTTAACAGAATAGGAAGGTGCGGGAAAAATTCCTTTAAGTAACAGGAAAATTTCTAAATGATCTTGGGAACGTATCACGACTGATTTTTCATCAGTAGAATTTCGGCTCACCAAAGTAAGTAAGAATAGCGATGCATATTCGCAGTCCTTATTTCGATGCAATCAGTGCAAGAGCAATCAAACCATGAGAAAACTGAAAGTCATTTTTCAAGCCGTGCCATTAATGATGTGTTTATTGGGAGCATTGTTATTTTCTACCAGCGGCAACGTTCCTCAGATGACCGATAGTGATTTAGTTCAGCCGCCCACTAGCGCATTCTTATCATTCAACTCCAGAAGTGAAGTTACGAATAGCCTTAAACCATTAGTCCGCAACTTTAGTCACGCTGTTGAAAATACAGGGAAGAACCTTGTGCTTACCAAAGCCAAGGAAAACCAAATCCGTAAACTACCCGGCATTTTTCGTGGCGATTGGGGTGAAACACCCGTTTATGCCAAAAACGACAGAGTCAATCATGAAGGCGCTGCCTACCTGAGCTTATTGGATGAAAACCAAAACCAGCCGCCTTCGACTAGCTTTGCCTTCTGGCGGATGGTCAAAAAAGCACGGGGCAGGAATCCGGAAGCTTGCTTTTCACCAGCACCCAGCATGGACTTGGGTGAATGTGATTTCACCGAAAACGGCAGTTTAAGAGGCTTAAATTTAAGTGGTGCGAACTTAAGCAAAGCGAGACTTAACGGCGAACTGGGCAGTGCAGACCTGCGTGGTGCAAATCTCAGCGGTGCAACTGTAATTGGCAGTTTGGTGATAAGCCCGGACACACAAATAGATCGCGTCAATTTTTCTGGTTTGCAATCAGACGGTAATAACCCATTGATTGCAGAATCCGCAAACCTGACCGATAGCAACTTTAACCAAGCCAATCTCTACGGGTCCAAAATGAAAGGCGCAACCCTAGATGGCGCAACATTGACCGGAGCGACACTTACCAGTGCAAACCTTGCTGAGGCCAGCTTAGAAAATGCCAACATGAGTAAAGCGGATATGGCTTATGCCAATCTGTCTTCAGGCTACCTTGCCAAGGCAACCCTGGGGGAAGCCAATTTGGAACAAGCCGACTTGAGCCATGCCAACTTTTCTCAAGCAAATATCCAAAAGGCGAACCTTGCTGGTGCGAATTTGACCGAAGCCGATTTTTCCGGAGCAGATCTCAGGGGCGTAAATTTGTCTGCCGCTCAAAATGCCGACTCTACCATTATCGACAAATTTACTGACTTTATGTCTGCCGTCTGTCCAGACGGTGTGACGGTAGATGGAACACAGGTAA
>JABFSV010000415.1 GCA_013140405.1 Methyloglobulus sp.
ATGGCGGCGGCTTTTACGCGCCCAGAAGACATTAATTTCATGGCGCGGTATGGTCGAGGGCTGATTTGCCTGACCTTGACCAGCGAGCGCTGCCAGCAATTGCGGTTGCCGTTGATGACCAATGAAAACAAAACCGCGCATTCAACCAATTTTACGGTCTCTATAGAAGCGGCAACGGGCGTGACGACGGGCATTTCTGCCGCCGACCGCGCCCGCACGGTGCAATGTGCCGTTGCACCGGATGCTAAAGCCGATGATCTGGTTCAGCCGGGACATATTTTTCCGCTCATGGCAAAGTCGGGTGGCGTACTGAACAGGGCAGGGCATACCGAGGCGGGCTGTGATCTGGCGAGATTGGCGGGTGTCGAACCTGCTGCTGTTATTGTCGAGATTCTCAATGAAGACGGCTCGATGGCAAGAAAGCCGGATTTGGAAATTTTTGCCCAGCATCATAATCTTAAAATCGGTACAATCTCAGACCTTATTCACTACCGCATCCAGCATGAAAACACCCTGGAACGCATTAGTGAATGTACTTTTCCAACGGAATTCGGTGATTTCCGCCTGTATGCTTATCAGGACAGGAACGACAATAACCTCCACTTGGCGTTGGTAATGGGGCAGGTGTCTGATGGTGAGCCGGTTCTGGTCAGGGTACACGCACGTAATCTTTTGGATGACGTGTTTTCGTCGAAGCGCTCTGACCGCAGTATTTCGATGCGTGTTGCCATGCAAAAGATAGCCAAAGAAGGCCGTGGCGTTTTGGTGGTTATTAGGCAAAACGAGAGCAATAAAAACTTGGTCGAATTGATTCATCGCTATCAGCTCGAGGACAATGGTGTAACCATCCCCGCTGCCGCGTCGCCCGATTGGCGTATGACGGGTACGGGTGCCCGTATTTTGTCTGATCTTGGGGTACACAAATTAAAGGTATTGGGTGCCCAGAAAAAGTATGTTGGCCTCGCAGGATTTGATCTGGAAGTGACTGAACACGTTCTGTGCGATGATTGGGAAGGTATTGACCCCCATAAATCAGTTTAAACGAATAATTTAAGAAAATAAGAGAAACAGTATGTCCGCAATAACAACGTTTGAAGGAAATTTATCGGCCCAAGGCCGCACCGTGTGCATCGTCGCATCACGGTTTAACAGCTTTATCGTCGAACACTTACAGGCGGGAGCGATTGATACTTTAGTCCGTCACGGCGCAGACCAAGCGAATATACATATCGTCAAAGCGCCGGGTGCATTCGAGTTGCCATTGGTCGTGCAACGCGTTGCCGCGAGCAAAAAATACGATGCCATCATAGCCGTTGGTGCGGTCATACGCGGCGGTACACCACATTTTGAATATGTCGCTGGCGAATGCGTTAAGGGCATCGCTACCGTTGCTATGCAATATGATATACCGGTAAGCTTTGGCGTATTGACCGTCGATACCATTGAACAAGCTATCGAACGCGCTGGTACGAAAGCGGGCAATAAGGGCGCGGAAGCCGCCATGTCTGCGATTGAAATGATGAGCCTGCTGGAAAACTTAGCCAAACAATGAGCCAAACCAAAACCAACGCACGTAAAGCCGTCGTGCAAGCGCTCTACCAATGGCAGATGACGGGACAAAGCCTTATCAGCATTGAATTACAATTTGAGGAAGATGGTCGTTTAAAAGGCGTACAAAAAAGCTACTTCAAAGAGCTGTTTCACGGCATCCCCCAATGCGTGGACACCATCGACGAAGTACTCAGTGAATTTGTTGACCGCCCTGTTGATGTCATTGATCCCGTTGAACGGGCGATATTGCGGTTGGGGGCTTATGAATTAATGCACCGTCCCGAAATGCCGTACCGCGTCGTCCTCAACGAAAGCATCAACCTCGCCAAATACTTTGGGGCGGATGGTAGCCATCGCTATGTGAATGGGATTTTGGATAAGGTGGCACAGCAGAAGAGGGATGTGGAGATAAAAAGTAAGGTGCAGGGCGAAAGGCAAAAGGCGCAAGATTAGTCTAACATAGTTCTCGCTTTCCAGCGTGGGAACTTTGGGAGTGACGGGGTATGTTACCCCGTCACTTACGTTTTATTGATGTTTACAATATTGAAGCACATTAAAACTATGTGGACGGGGCAACATGCCCCGTCCAGCACGGGTCGTAGCGTGGTAGGGTGCATTTTATGCACCTGATATGAGGTGCGTAAAACGCACCCTACATCAATCAATTTTATAACTGACAATTTGATTTCCGAATTCTCTCTCATCGACCGCTTTTTTAAGCGGCAAACAACCAATCCATCTGTCGCTCAGGGCATAGGTGATGACTGCGCCTTGTTATCCATGCCAAATGGGTATGAATTAGCCATTACCACCGACACGATGGTGGAGAATGTCCACTTCTTTGCTGATTGCAATCCTTTCGATTTGGGACATAAACTGCTTGCGGTCAATTTGAGCGACCTCGCCAGCATGGGCGCGAAACCACTTGCGGTTACCCTGGCTTTAACCTTGCCTAAAGTTGACGAAAACTGGCTGCAAGCATTCGCCGATGGCTTTTTTGCTTTGGCAGAACGTTATTCAGTGGATTTGATTGGTGGTGATACTACTTCCGGCTCGTTAACATTAACTGTGACGGCTTTAGGTTTAGTGCCTACCGGACAAGCGTTAAGGCGTTCAACAGCCAAACCGGGCGACATCATTTGTGTGACGGGTCATCTTGGCGATGCTGGGCTAGGTTTAAAAATCAACCAAGGTTACGATTGCAAACAACCGGATGCCGCCCTAAAGCGGTTTAACCAGCCTGATCCGCAGGTTGCTTTTGGTCAGGCTTTAATCGGTATCGCCAATGCCTGTATCGATATTTCAGATGGACTGGTTGGCGATTTGGGGCATATCCTTCAACAAAGCCAAGTTGGTGCGAGTATCGAATGGGAATCCTTGCCTTTATCAGAAGAAGTGCTTAACTATATCGAAGACACGGGCGATTGGGCTATGCCGTTGACTGCTGGGGATGATTACGAGCTGTGCTTCACAGTTAGCCCAGATAAGGTTAAAAATCTAACAATTCCCCACACTAAAATCGGTGTGATTGAATCCTTACCGGGCATACAGCTCAACAAATCCGGCATCATCCAATCATTAGAGGTCAAAAGTTTTGAACACTTTTCTTAAGGGTTTTGTAAAAATGCCCTTCGACAGGCTCAGGACGAACGGGAGTTTATCTATTTCGTTCGTACCCAAAGGGCATAAATGGTGAGTTTGCACCACAGGTACTTCCTTCGGTCATCGAACCATGAGCGAAATCAAATGATGAAAAGGTTTATTTATGCTTATTAATTCAGAATACGGCAACAACCGTTTAACCCCCAAGCAAATCCTAACTGATCCAATCTTGTTCCTGGCTTTCGGTTTTGGTTCTGGCTTGGCAAAAAAAGCCCCCGGTACCTGCGGTACATTGGTGGCAGTGCCGCTTTATTGCTTGCTGGCGCAAACGGGGAATATCTTCTACAGCTTGATAACGATAGCCGTTACGATTGTAGGGATCTGGATTTGCGATAAAGCCGCAGAGAAACTAGGCGAACACGATTTCGGCGGCATCGTTTGGGATGAAATTGCCGGATACCTTATCACCCTGTGGTGGATACCCTTTAGCTGGCAAGGCGTAGTGCTAGGTTTTATTCTGTTTAGGTTCTTCGACATCCTAAAGCCCTGGCCGATCAAAGTGGCAGACCGTCGCGTTAAAGGCGGTTTTGGGATTATGTTGGATGATGTGCTGGCTGGGGTGTTTGCTAACGTGGTATTGGTGTTGATTTTAGGCTGGTGGGCGTAATCGGTTTTTAATTCGTAGTGCAATTTTGTGACCGCAACCTGGAAAGCCTCAAAGGGGGACAGAAGTGATGTTTCGATTTGGCGTCCAACCTCAACGCATCAGCATCTGGTATCATGCCCGTTTGAATGAAGGCAATTTGTCGGCATTCGGTTTACTTAAGAGTGCATTGTGAAGTCTTCCACGTTTTCGTCGTTACCGTTAAAAGCCGCCCTCCTTGAAAATATAGAATCCTTGGGTTATACCCAACTCACGCCCATTCAGGCGGAAAGTTTGCCGCACATTCTTGAGGGCAAAGACGTGATTGCCCAGGCCAAAACTGGCAGCGGCAAAACCGCTTGTTTCGGTATTGGGATATTGTCACTCTTCGATTTGAGCAGTTTTAGGGTTCAGGCGATGGTCGTTTGCCCTACCCGTGAACTGGCCGATCAGGTCTGCAAGGAAATCCGTAGGCTGGCACGTTTCACCCAAAATATTAAGGTTTTGCCCTTATGCGGAGGTGTACCTTTTAGCCCTCAATCTGATTCCTTACGCCACGGCGTTCATATTGTCGTCGGCACACCAGGTCGCTTGCAGGAACATCTGCGTAAGCGCAGTTTACGCCTAAGCAACTTGAAAATTCTGGTGCTGGATGAGGCGGATAGAATGCTCGATATGGGCTTTGAAGAAGCCGTTACCGAAGTTATTTCCTATGCACCAACGCATCGGCAAACCTTGCTGTTTTCAGCCACGTTTGC
>JABFSV010000378.1 GCA_013140405.1 Methyloglobulus sp.
CAAGGTTTCTTTTATGCTGTCGCTTGTTTTCTCGTAGGCTTCTTCAGTTGCGCGGATGATGCGTTCAACGGGCTTCAAACTGGTGCCCTTCCGCGCCCGACTACTTGCTCCCACCAATGCGGCAAACAACCGCGCATTGTGTTTGCTGTCGCCGATGTTTAAATATCTGTAATTGCCTATCATCGCGGCGGTTGCCACCAAAAACGAGAAGTAAACCGCCACGGGATCGGCTTCGCTTTGCTCGCTGCCCAGTAAGGCTACTTCCTTTGCAATCCCATATAAGTCAGCACGATCAAATACTGGGTAGTCATGGGCTAGGTTGGCAGAATCAATGTCTTCCGGCGGTTGTTGCTGATTTTTGGATTGTTGATTGCTATCTGTAAGCCAGCATTCCGGTACAGGCAGGGCTTTTTTGAGTTCTGCCTTTAGCTCGGTTAAAACCCATGATTTATCAGCTTCTGGAAAGGGTTTATAACCGTCCCAATCAGGTGCGTGGTTTTGCAGCCATTCGACAATATCACCTTTTTCAGGCAATCCAGTCAAGCGTACTATCTTAACTTGTGGCGGCGATGGTAAAGCCGCTAACTTCTGGCAAACAGTTTTTGCGTAGCTTTCGCCGGGTTCGTCATTATCGGGCAATAGGCAAGCTGTTTTATAACCGTTTAAGGATGTCCAATCGGCTTGATTTGCTGCATTGCTACCGCCCAATGACGTAACCGAGCATAGCCCTAAACTTTGCAATGAAGCCGCTGGTTTTTCGCCTTCTACAATGACTACGGCTTTTTCTTTCGGGTGATTTGCAAGTCTATCTAGTCCAAACAACGGGCGCGGAGTTAAATCGATACCTGCTTTCCAGCCCGTACCGTTTGGTTTGAAAAACGGCACTATATCTTTTTTGTCCGTACCGTTTTGGTAGCGGGCAACAATGCCTATGGTCTTGCCTTCGGCATCCCGATAAGGCCAGGAATAGATCAGCGCCTTACCCTTGTAAGATTGGGGCAAGTTCATGACAGCCCCCAGTCATCGGATAGTTGCTTCAGGGCATCGGGAAAACTCAGACTGTGTAAAGCCATTGAGAAGGCAATTACATCACCGCCTTTTATCCTGCACGAAAAACATTTGTACGCGCCCGTTTCAGTATTAACGTGAAAACTGCCAGGGGCGTTATCCGCATGAAACGGGCAAAGTCCACCGTTGTTCCAGCCGTGCTTTTTTAATGGCGCGTTGGGTAATTCGTGGCGGTAAAATTCTAGCGGCGCAACCGTGCGCTTGATGGTGTCGGCATCAGGTGTATATTTTCTTTTCATTAGCTACTCACTTGCGGGTAGCTGTGCGCGTGTGGGCGTGGTATAATTACCACGTAATTTCAGATAGTTACACGTACACTTAAACCCGCTTTATTCGTTGGAATGGCGGGTTTATTTATGCGCTGCGATTAATGGCGCGTGTCTCTATCCAGTCGTCCACTTCATGTTCGTACCAGCCAGACGCTGATCCGCCAGGGACTAATTTGAACGGTTTGGGGAATTTATCTGCTTTCGCCAAACGGTAAATGGAAGGTTTTGAAAGTGCTGTTTTTTCAGCTACAAGGGTAATTTTGATTATTTTGCTCATTACCAATCCTATTGGTAATGCCATATCTGGTGTTAGTTTGTGTTGACAAAAATCGTTGACTTATCCACAACTATTACATTAAAGTAATCCAGTGCGGTTTCATGCTGTCTCAAACAGTTTCATACTGTCTAATACGGTTCAACTAAATCGCGCAACAAAAAAACGCCATAAACGGCGGTTTTCAATTTCGGGCTGGGTGTGTGTCCGCAAAAACTGCACCCAGTCCGTCTCTCAACACAATATATTGTGTCTTGCTTCGTTTTATAGCATAGCTTTCGTATATGACCAATAGTTTTTATTTTAATAGCTGAAATACGGCTATAACCGTGTCGCTACGCTACAAAATGTAACTAACCAATACCACGGCCGCATTGTTTTGCTTTTACGCCCAATGTTAGCATTTTGTAAAGAATTCTTAACTATCAACTGTCCTTACCAAATCAACCTATATATTGATTATAAGTTTTATCCAAAAAACGGCTTAAATTTGCTTCCTAAACGGTATCACCGCCGCACCATTTTTTAACCCGTCCAAGTAATCAGCCCAGGTTTGCATCATCTTCACCCGCTCTGGTAAATGCTGCGCTCGATTGTATGCCGCCTTAACTTTGTTTTGTTCTGCGTGGGCAAGTTGCCGCTCGATCATATCTGAATGAAAGCCTTGTTCATGCAGCAAGGTACTGGCAGTTGTTCTAAAACCATGCGCGGTATGTTGGCCTTGGTAGCCCATTCGCCTAATTGCTGCCCCGATGGATTCACGGCTGATGTGCTTTTCACCGTTCTTGCCTTGGTTACTGGCAAATACATACTGTTGATGGCCTGAAAATGGGTGAATGTCTTTAAGTAACGCCACGACTTGTTTGCTGAGTGGCACGATATGGGCATCTTTCATTTTCATTTTATCCGCCCCAATTCGCCATTCTGCTGCATCCAAATCAAATTCACTCCATTCAGCCCTTGCAAGATTGGCAGGACGGGCAAAAAGTAGCGGCTGTAATTGTAAGGCGGTGCGAACGACAAAGTTTCCTTTATAAGCATCAATATCCCTTAGTAATTGCCCTAGTGGTTTGGGTTCTGTTATGGCGGGGTAATGTCCTTTTACCGGAGATGGTAACGCGCCGCGTAAGTCTTGGGTAACGTCACGCTCTGCCCTGCCCGTTGCGATCCCGTAGCGTATGGCTTGCCCTATGAATTGTTTTGTCCTTGCAGCGGTTTCTAACGCGCCCCGTGCTGTAATCCGTCTTAGGGTTACTAGCACTTCAACAGCGGATAAATCTTTAAGCGGTCTGCTGCCTAGCCAGGGGTATACGTCCCGTTCAAAGCATTCTTGGATATGTTTATAATGGCTTGCACTCCAACGCTTTTTGTTAGCTTCCATAAATTCTCTGCTGACCGCTTCAAAGGTGTTTTCGATGCTCCCAGCTTTTTCAATCTTACGGGTTATCCCTGGGTCTATACCGTCAGCAATTTGTTTTTTGACGGTATAAACCTTCTCTCTGGTTTCCTTTAAGCTGGAAACAGGATATACCCCTAATGCCAATGTTTTGCGTTTGCCAGCAAAGCGATAATCAATCCTAAAGTATTTGCCCCCGTTTGGATGGACAAGTAAGTACATGCCATTCCCATCAGGCATCTTGTAAGCCTTATCAGGCAAGGGTCTAGCATTCTTTATGGCGGTATCTGTGAGCGGCATGACGGTATATGTTCTTAATATTTTCAATATGCCGTCAAATATACCGACGAATAAGACGGTATGTCAAGAAACTTTACGAGACGCTGTGGGGCTATAATTTAGCTATAAGCCTTATTTAATAAGGGATTATAAGTTTGGGTGAGACGTTGTGAAACTATGAATTGGCGGAGAGAGAGGGGTTCGAACCCTCGATACGTTACCGTATACACACTTTCCAGGCGTGCGCCTTCGACCACTCGGCCATCTCTCCTGATTTTTTCTTTTGATGCCTACTCTGGGGATTGTCTTAAGTTTGAGCAGGGCGGCAAGGATAAGCCAGAAAACCTAAAGTTGCAATGAATTTATATGGTTTTAAGCCGATTGCTGGCTCTCAAGCTCGTCCCAGCGCTGGTAGGTTTGTTCTAGCTTGGTATCAGTGGCTTGCAGTTCTGCTAACGTGTCAGCAACTAAGGCTTGGTCTTTTTTATAAAAGCCTGAGGCTGCAATCTGACGATTTAAGTCTGCTTGTTTGGTTTCAAGCTGGGCAATAAGTTCAGGCAGATTAGTAAGCTCTTGCTGTTCCTTAAAACTGAGTTTTTTTCTAGCAGGGTTTTTAGGTGTGTTCAGGTTTTCTATGCCCGAATCCGGTTTTTTCTTGCTGTCCTGCTTTTTTTTGTCAGCGTCGGCTTTGGCCTGTTTATGGCTTTGCCAGTCGCTATAACCACCGACTAACTCTTCCACTTTACCTGTGCCGTCTAGCACAAAGACGCTAGTGACAACGTTATCGAGGAAGGCGCGATCATGGCTGACCAATAGTAAAGTACCCGCGTAATCAACCAGTTTTTCTTCGAGCAACTCCAGTGTTTCTAGGTCAAGGTCATTAGTTGGCTCGTCCATCACTAGAAAGTTGGCGGGTTTGGTGAACAATCGTGCCAGCAGCAAGCGATTTTTTTCGCCGCCTGACAGGCTTTTTACTGGCGACCTCGCCCTGGCTGGTGCAAACAGGAAATCAGACAGATAAGACATGACGTGCCTTCTGTTTCCGGCTATCTCAACAAAATCATTTCCATCAGCGACAGTATCGACAACCGTCATCTCTGGATCAAGCTGATCCCGCAATTGGTCGAAATACGCAATTTCTAAGCGTGTGCCATGCTCTACAACACCGCTATTAGGCTCTAATTCTTTGAGCAATAGCCTAAGTAAAGTGGTTTTGCCAGCGCCATTTGCGCCAATAAGCCCGATTTTGTCGCCGCGCTGTATTAA
>JABFSV010000044.1 GCA_013140405.1 Methyloglobulus sp.
GTAAACTTCCGACTCCACCTGAAAGAATCGGAGTGGCGATGGAAGAAACAACCTGACGAACTGGCCACTGAATTATGGCAACTCGTCAGAAATTTTAATCTCTCCTGATAGTCTAGAGCCTAAACAATTATTCCATTATTGATTCGAGTGCTTGTTTCAATGGTTCAAGATGAGTTTGCACTGTTTCCCAGACCATCACTGGATCAACACCCAAATACTCATGTGCCAACACATTACGCATACCGCTAATTTCCCGCCAAGGCATATTGGGTTGTTCCGCCAACAAGGTTTCAATACCAAAGTCCTTAAGCGCTTGACCGATGATTTCCAGATTGCGAACCACGGCATCCTGCGTTTTTCTATCGGCCAAAAAGCCAGTTAAATCGTAACCGTCGGTATAAGATTGGATTAATTCTATGCTTTCCAATGCCGCAGCAATGAAAATAAACCGATCTTTCATAACGCGACAGCTTCTTGCAAAACCCGTTGACGCAGGTATTTACTCAATGCCCGCTCACTGATAATATCGACCTTACGACCCAGTTTTGTGGATAGCGCATCAATAAGG
Source organism: Methyloglobulus sp. (assembly GCA_013140405.1). Lineage (GTDB taxonomy): Bacteria > Pseudomonadota > Gammaproteobacteria > Methylococcales > Methylomonadaceae > Methyloglobulus. The sequence continues at coordinate 569 of JABFSV010000044.1, forward strand.
CCAACTTGATCCAATAGCGTTGAACCTGGGAGAAAATCGACCAATAAATCAATATCGCTGTCTTCGCGTTCTTCGCCGCGTATCACAGAACCAAACACGCGGATGTTGACGGCGTGGTAATGATTGGCAATATCCAAAATGCTGGCCTTTTGCTGTTGCAACTTTTCATATAATTCAGCCAAGTTAATATCTCCTTACTTCTATCAATTGTCATAGCGCGGTAGGATGAACTGAGGGAAGCGCATCGTTCGAGATTTCGATTGATGCGCCTTGTCTCGCGGTAAATCCTACATTTGGTTCATCTTTACATGTTGGTTAGTTCTACTCATCCATGTGAGTAGGCTTTCCAACGTAGCCGTGGGTGATACCTTCAACATCATTATAAAATCCCACGATTTCGCCCTTTGCATTAATCGAAAGGACAGCGGTAGCCGTTGAGTCGGGTACATCGATTGTTTCGTATACTCCTTTTTTGTTCAAGAAGAAGCCATGTTCATTGCCTTCGGTATCGAAAAAGATTCCAACAATCTGGCCTTCGTTGTTGATACCTTCCGCAACGGTAAAGTCTGCATCGGGTACATCGAGCTTAGTATAGATGCCTTTGCTCAACAGGAAACCGTGTCGATTGCCATCCACATCCACAAATGTGCCGACAACTTGCCCCCGATCATTGACTCCGAAGGCTACCGGCCCTAGTGTAGGATTACCGTTAGGTGGGTCAATTGTAGTGAAGATGCCATTGCTCCAAAAAAAGGCGTGACGTATACGGTTGACATCCCTGTAGCCACCAACTACATCACCTTTATTGTTGACAAAGCCGCTTTGTGATTCGCTCGAACCAGGTGGGTCGAGCGTGGTGATGACCCTTTTGTTCAGGAAGAAGGCATGGAGTCTGCTGCCATCATTGTAAGTCCCCGTTATTTGATCTTTCTCGTTGACCCCGTTAAGTTGAGTTGAGGTAGCATTAGGTACGTCGATTTTATTAAAACGCTTTTTTTCATTGCTCAATCTGAAGCCATGTGTGTTGCCATCAACATCATCATAATCACCTACAATTTGTTTTGTGCTATTTCCGTTGGCTTCAGTACTGGTCGCTCCAAGTACGTCGATTGTTGTAAAGTTGAATGCCGCATAAGCGATTCCAGGAATGCTCATGACAAGACTCAGCACCACTGCCGAAAGTATAGCTACGCGCGGGGGGGGGCGACTTTTTGACTAATTTTTGTAATGTTATTCATGGGTAAGTCTCCATAACTGGTTAATTGTTATTGTTCTTTCTTCTGCTAATTTACTACCTCTTTGTTATTAACTTCGTCACTGCTTCTGACCTAAATAGCATTATCAGGTCAGGTTTTTCTTGTACTCTTTTCAATTTTCGCTGTCAACTATAATTTTCAAAATACGGTAGGTTAATGACGATGTAGGAAAATTTCCTTTTTTTTCAGGATCGCTAGTTATCTACTTTCGTTTTGACTAGACTGCCTTCATTTTGCAGTTTGACAAGCCATGAAAATGAAAGTCCGCAAGCTATTGCCCACGTTATGCCTTATATTTGCTAACGGCAGCGTACTGGCAGAAGAACAAGATGCAGTTGAATTAGAGGCGGTGGAAGTTGTTGGTGTTACGCCATTGCAGGGTAGTGGCGTTTCTGCTGACAAAATTGCCGCCAATTTACAAACGGTTAACGCCAATCAGTTAAAAAAAGCACAGACGATTTCCCTGTCCGATTATATCAACCGTTATTTGGGCAGCGTAAGTGTCAACGAGGCGCAAAACAATCCTTTGCAGCCTGATATTTATTATCGCGGCTTTGTGGCTTCGCCCTTGTTAGGTTTGCCGCAGGGTTTATCGACCTACGTGAACGGCGTCCGGTTTAACGAGCCGTTTGGCGATAGTGTCAATTGGGATTTAATCCCGCAAGGTGCGATTGACAGCATGGCCTTATATCCAGGTTCCAATCCGGTTTATGGCTTGAATAGCCTGGGTGGTTCGATTTCAATCAGGACCAAGACCGGCTTTTCTGCGCCGCACCATCAGGTGGAAGTTTACGGCGGTTCCTGGGACAGGCATTCTGAGGAACTGACTACAGGCTGGAATAATGGCACCTGGGGCTATTTTCTGGATTTGCATCACTTCGAGGAAAATGGCTGGCGACCTTTCTCGCCCAGTAAGGCCGACCAAGCCTTTGGTACGTTAAGCTGGCGCGGCGATAAAGGCTCTTTGGATTTAACGCTGGGCGGCAATGACAACAGGCTAAGAGGCAACGGAGCAGCGCCGGTGCAACTGCAAGCACTCGACCGAAAAGCAGTTTTTACCCATCCTGACCAAACCGTAACCAGAATGTTCTTTTCCGAGTTGGAAGGCAATTATGACCTTACCAATGACATTCAACTGAGCGGCAATGCCTATTTTCGGCAGAATCGGATTAAGACCTTTAACGGCGATGACAGTGATTTCGCCCAGTGCGAAATAGATGACCCTGCAACGGCAGAAAATGAATCATTATATTTGTGTAATGATGCCGGAGAACTAGCCAAGGATATTAACCTTAAGCCTATCCAACCAGGCGACGACGTTGAAGGTGCAACCAATAACACCAGTGCTACCCAAATGCGTAGCCGTGGCGGCACTTTGCAAGCGACCTTCAACCAAGATTTGTTTGAACATCAAAACAATTTAGTGGTCGGTGTCAGTTACGACAATGCCAATGTGCATTTTGCTTCCGATACCGAGCTGGCAAGGCTGACCGATGACAGGGGTACGGTAGGCAGTGGTATTTTTGTGGATGAATCCAAAGTTCGCTTACACACCAATACGTCTACGGTAGGGGTATTCCTGACCGACAGTTTTTCGATTACCGATAAGCTCACGGCAACTATCGGAGGGCGTTATAACTACAGCCATATCAATATGGAGGATCAGTATATTAACGATCCTGAAAAAAATCTGAATGGCTCGCATACGTATGAAAGGTTAAATCCATCGGCAGGGTTGACTTACCAAGCCTTGGATAATTTGAATGTGTATGGTAGTTATAGCGAGTCCTCACGCGTTCCAACACCTATGGAGTTAAGCTGCGCCGATCCCGAAGCGCCTTGCCGGTTACCCAACGCGTTTGTTGCCGACCCACCTTTGCAACAAGTCGTTGCCAAAACCTGGGAGACTGGCGTTAGGGGCGATCTAAACCGTTTTATTCCTCATGACGGCGATTTTAAATGGAATCTGGGCTTCTTTCATACCATCAACCATGACGACATTATTTTTAATCGCGGTGGCGACAGTGTAAGCGAAGGCTTCTTTAGCAACGTTGGGCAAACTCGCCGTTACGGGATCGAAACAGGGGCAACTGCAAATTTTCCGCAGTTGTTGAGCAGTATTGACGACTGGCATTTTTCCACCAACTACACTTATCTAAATGCACGGTTTCAGGATGGCTTCGATATACAACATCCTACTGACCTGGATAAAAACGGTGACCCGATTCGTGTTCAGGTAAACAATGGCGACAGAATCCCTGGCATACCCGAACATATCTTTAAGGCTTCTATCGGCGTTGACCTGTGGAAGAAGCTGTCGCTGGGTATAAACGGCACTTATAGCGGTAATAAGGTGTTCAGGGGCGATGACGCTAACCTTACTCCTAAATTATCAGGGTATTGGCTGTTTAATGCGACGGCAGAATACAAGGTCACAGAGAACTTCACCTTATTTGGCAAACTCGACAATATTTTTGATACCAATTACAACAGCTTTGGGGTTTTTGGGGTGGCAAATGAAGTGTTACCAGGATTTGATGATGGACGTTTCGTTTCACCAGGCGCGCCACGTGCGGGTTGGATTGGGCTACGGTTAAGCATGTAACTGGCTAGGGCAAGGATGCCCGAACACAAAATGACAGGCAATAAAAAGCCCGCATAAAGCGGGCATGTTGAGTCTTATTATAATTATTATTTAGTTGTATTT
>JABFSV010000012.1 GCA_013140405.1 Methyloglobulus sp.
CGCCGCACGTACCCTACGTGAAATTTCATGATGTCCATATCCAGCAATGACCAAGGGCAAAGCCACGTTATCAAACACTGTCCTGTCCGGTAACAGTTTATAATCCTGATAAATAAAACCCATTTTTCTGCGGATATAAGGCACATGGTTTTCTTTAACGGTACTTAACTTTTGCCCGTCCAGCACAATATCGCCACGCGTAGACCGTTCCATTAACGCAATCAATTTTAATACGGTACTTTTGCCTGCGCCCGAATGCCCAGTAAGGAAAGCGATTTCACCCTGACGCAGATGAAAGCTGACATTCTTCAGGACATCGCCCGTCTCGGCATAGCGTTTGCTGACGTTATCAAACTTTAGCATAGTGGATTTCAGTCTTTGACAAATAAGGCATCAACAAACGTTTCTGCATTAAAATCTTGCAGATCATCAATGCCTTCACCTACGCCTATAAAGCGGATAGGAATGCCCGATTGTTTGGCGAGCGCAAAAATAACCCCGCCTTTTGCCGTTCCATCCAGCTTGGTCAGGACTAGCCCAGTCAAGCCAATGGCCTCATTAAATAACTTTGCTTGTGATAAGGCATTTTGCCCCGTACCTGCATCCAATACCAGGATGACTTCATGGGGTGCGGTTTCGTCCAACTTAGCCATAATGCGTTTAACTTTTTTCAGTTCTTCCATCAGGTTGGATTTGGTATGCAAACGCCCAGCAGTATCTGCAATCAGGACATCGGCCCCTTTTGATTGTGCCGATTGAATGCCGTCATAAATAACGGAGGCAGAATCTGCACCAGTATGTTGCGCGACGACCTGGATGTTATTGCGCTGCCCCCAGACTTGCAACTGCTCCACCGCTGCCGCCCTAAAGGTATCACCCGCCGCCAACATTACGCTGTGGCCTTGTGCACTCAAGCGTTTGGCAAGTTTACCAATGGTCGTGGTTTTGCCCACACCATTCACGCCGACGACTAATATGACAAAAGGCTTGTCCTGTTTGGGGATTTGTAACGGCTTGCTACAGGGCGCAAGAATACTGAGCAATTCCTGTTTTAAGGCAAGTGTTAATGCGTTACTGTCGCTTAGTTGTTTGCGTTCAAGGCTTTGGGTGAGGCGATTGATGACTTTCGTAGTAACATCAATCCCCACATCAGCCATGAGTAAGCTGGCTTCAATTTCTTCCAAAAGGTCTTCATTAATGTCTTTCAGACCCAGTGGCAAATTGGCGAGAATACTGCCTAGACCGGTTCGGGTTCGTGATAGCTGGGATTTAAGGCGCTGATAAACTGATTCTGGCGCGGGTTCTACATAAGGTTCTTCAAAGTCAACAGAAACGGTTGCTGGTTCTAGTGCTTTTAGTTTCGGTTTGGCCTCGAATTTTTCTAATTCTGGGCGGATGCCCTCCGATGGAAGCAGAGCCGCTGCAACACCGTACCGACTATAAAAACTAATCGCAATCAGCGGTAGCATCAATAACGCAGCAAAGCCAGTATGGGCGACTATTACCCAATGTGGCATAGCAAACTTATAACCAATAACCCCCAAACCCACTTGCACAAACAGCAGAAAACTTAACCACAATCCTGCTTTTCTTACCGATTTAGAATGTTTTGCCGCTGTCGCAACCAGCATTAGCCAGTTAAATAGAATGAAACAGGCCAAGGCGGCAACCCGATGCAACCAGTTCATCGCAACTTGGGCTTCGGCAGAGATATTTCCAGTCCCCGCCGCCATCAATCCATCCAAGCCATTAAATGTAAATGCGCCCAGATAATCAGCTTCCGGCAACCATTGCCCATTACATTGTGGAAAGCCGAAACAGGCCAAAGTCGCATGGTTGACGCTAACCCAGCTACCTAATGCGATTTGCAAAAACAACAACACCATCGAAAACCGGGCAAACCAAACAGGGCCTTGACGTTCAGCAGAACGCGAAATATCCCTATCAGTCCGTAGATAAAGCCAGAAGAATGACCAGAAAACCGCCATTCCCAACAACAAATGCCCTGTTGCCAGAAGTGCTTGGTCGGGAGCTTTTAATACCCCTATCCCTAAAGCCACTTGCAAACCCAGCAAAACCGACGAACCAAAAGCCGCTGTCATTGCGGCTGCACGGCAATGGGCTTGCCACCATGACATCAACAATACCATCAAGGTAACGGCGGCTAATGCGTATGCAGACTTAAAATGAAGTTCTTGCGGCTGAATCAGGCCAAACAGGGATTCAGCTCCGATTACCCTCGCTAAAGATCCAGCGACAATGACAATCAGCGTTAAAACAATGCCCAACAGAGTTATTTTTCTATACATTTTCTTTTATCAACCAATTTGTGAAATTCGCAATAAGTGCATGAGATCACTTTTTACTTTATAGGGATCAAAACCCGGTTCGTACTGCATCATTAAATTACCCAACGGATCCATTAGTAACAACATGCCATCCGGTATAGCGCCGCTCCTGATTTCGGCAATTTTTTTTGTTAAAGCCTCGCTAGGCTTCACTTTCAATAACACTTTATCATCTTGCAACCATTGATCTGCTATCTCCGGCTTCACGTCTTTTAAAAAAATGACCGCCCGTCGGGTACGAGTCAGGTCTTTGTTCATCATCAGGCGCAATTGCTTGGTCTTATGGATGGCATCAAGACAACTATTATTACAGTCATCATAAGGAACAACGTTCAAAAGCAACCAATGGCCTTTAAGTTCGGCAATATTATCGGCAGAAAAGCTATCTAGCCCAGCTAAATCACTGCGTTCGGTTGTCACCACAGGCACGATTAGCTGCCCCTTATTCGTCATGCCTTCTATAAAGGTGCCTTTTCCACCTAATATCCACGCTATTGTAAAAGGAATAATCGTCATTCCAAAAATCAACAGGATAAGGAAGCGGTTTTTTCGTTGCTGGTTGTTAGTCATGTTTTTTGTTAATCCCATACTTAACAAAAAGTACGGTTAGCGTTAAAGCCAATAAGAACCATTGTACCGCATACCCGATGTGTTTTTCAGGTGTCATGGCAAGCGTCTCATGCCATTCCCGCGTAAAACCTTCGTCTGCGTGCTTGTCCAACTCAACCTGAAAGCTGAATAAAGGATAACCTAGCTGTTTGGCTAATACGTGCGTATCTACGACCTGGACGATAGCAGGCCAGCTATCGGTTGGTATCTCCGCACCTGCTAATTTTAATCCCACTGTGGGAAAATGGTTAATTCGACCATTAAGCGTGATTTCCCTGGAATCGACCGGAATATCAGGCAAACCTGATCGGCTTTTACCTAACGGCAACCAACCTCGATTGACAAGTACAGCTTTGTTTTCGTTTTTTAACAGAAATGGCGTTAGCACAAAATATCCTGCCCTGCCTTTATTAACTTGATTGTCCAGCAAATACTGATGATCGTTATCATAGTGTCCTATCGCTTTGATAGGCTTATACAAATGCGCTTCCGGTGTGTCTGGCATGGTTGCCGACAAGACCAAGATTTCTGTTGATTGTCGTTGCTGTTTTAAGCTGATTAATACCCGTTTTTCTTCCGCACGGTTAAGTTGCCAAATACCGAGCACAAGCAGGATGGGTAGCAGGCATAGATAAGCTATCAGCGGCGCTCGTTTGAATTTCATTAATTGCTAGAAATATGGATTTGATCTGACATAGTAACGTAGATTGATTAGGAAATGCGTGTGTCCGGCTCAACACTTATAGTGTACCAAACGAATGTACGATAACCTTCGCTAGTGGCCTTGTGAAGTCTTAACTTCTGTTCGCCTTGAGCTTGTCGAAAGGCTTTATGTGCTTCGACTCACTCAGTATTTATGCCCTGCGGGCACTAACGGTTCAAACATTAAAAGGCCGAATCAATAGTGACTGGGTGTTTTGACAGCGTTGGCGTGAGATCAGACAGCTACGCCAGCTCTAACCAATTATTTTTTCCGTTCAAGTATTTGTTACTTTTAAATGTGGCTCAGTAAAAAACAAAAACCTAGCTCATCAACCAATATCGCCCCCTTTTTTGTCACTATGGTGACCGGATCGTTGTTATTATCGATATATGGCACGCTTATGGCGTATTTTCTTCAAATTAATCTAAAATTGTTGAGACATTTGAATTTTGTGGCATTCATCAAAATGAAGCTTACTCGTCAAACTGCAATATCGACAGAATTGCGGAGTGGGTGTACTCATCCCAGATAAATACGTTAGTATAAACAACGGATTAAGACAAATGCTGGAAGAGAGCTTAAAGTTATCGACTATCGGATTTGCTGCCCTTAATAAGGATGGCATCATTGCCTACGCCAACGTGGCATTCTGTAAAATGTTTGCTTTCACAAGTCCAGAAACTGCGGCGGGAAGTTCGTTGGTGGAACATGTAGGGTCAAGATTCTACTCGGCTATTGCAGGCCCAGAGTGTGTAAAAACGTCGTGGTATAATTAGCCATCCCATGGTTGGAGCCAAGTTGATGAAGCGATTCATAGAAGGCGAATGTCGCACCCAAACGACCTTGATGCCAGAGAGCCTAGACGAC
>JABFSV010000119.1 GCA_013140405.1 Methyloglobulus sp.
TTCATCAGGTTTTGAATTTCTTCTTCAATCAAGATGCCAGGGATTTTAAGCTGAACTTTTTCATATAAGGCCTCAAGCACGGTATTTTTCAACTTGCCGAGCAGGGCTTGTGCTAATTCACGCTCCATATTGGTTTTGATGTCGGATCTAAAAGTAGCCATCAAACCATCTTGGGTACCATAACCCTTGATAAATTCTTCATCAACAACAGGTAAGCCTGGTTCTTCAACCTTAATGACTTCAACTGTAAATTCGGCAGGTTTTCCAGCCAGCTTGGCGTTATTGTATTCTTCTGGAAAGGTCACCGAAAAAGTTTTGCTCTCGCCTTTTTTAAGGCCAGTGAGATTGTCCTCAAAGCCTGGGATCATCTGCTTAGCGCCGATTTCCACCGCAAAATCCTGCACCGTGCCATCGGTAAAGTTTTCACCTTCACTTACTCCGGAGAAGGCAATCGTTATACGATCTTTGTCCTGAGAAGCCCGCTCGACTTCATTCCAGGATTTTTTTTGGGCCTGGAGTTTTTCGATCATCGCGTCAACGTCGCTTTCTTCTACAGTCGCTAAGGACTGCGTTATCGCCAGCCCTTCAATACCTGCCAAGGAAATCTCAGGATAAACTTCAAACTCGGCGATATATTTGAAGCCTTCAGTTTCATCAAGATCATGAATGTGCGGCTGTCCGGCAGGATTTAAGTTCTGGTCGCGCAAGGCATCGTAATAAGTGGATTGAATTAAGTCGCCAGCCACTTCGCCGCGCACTTTCTCGCCGTACATTTTGTTGACGACATGCTGAGGAACCTTCCCTGGACGAAAACCATCGATTTTGACCTGCCGCGCCAAAGTTTTCAGGCGTTCGGCAACTTTTTCCTGAACGACGGTCTCAGGGACGCTAACGGTCATTTTTCTGCTCAATTCTGATGTCTTTTCGACAGAAACTTGCATTGTTTTACCTCAACAAACGGATTGAATTTTTAGGGGAATGCCGATAACCGGCGCATTTATTTGAATGAGCAAGGCTCATGACTAGCTTACTTTACGTAGTTAGTGGTGCGAATGGGGAGACTCGAACTCCCACAGGCTGCCCTACTGGAACCTAAATCCAGCGCGTCTACCAATTTCGCCACATTCGCACATGATCGAGCCGTCCATTATAGTTGCTAGAAAGACTAGCAACAAGCACTAAGTTGCAGCCTGGCTATTATAAACATCAACTGGCAACCGACACCTTAAACCCCAACTGACGAATTTCATCGGCAATAACGTTTAAGACATCAGAAGGCAATGCCAGCAATTGGCTTGCTTCAGGCTGCATAGACGGCCTTGCCAACGTATAAATCATGACTTCATTAACACCTGTTGTCGTCTTGATTATTTTTAAAGCATCCAAGTAAGCCAGTTTTTCCTTTTCAGAGAAACCATGACCTTTGTAATTAAAGAGGCAGGTTTGCAATTTAGTGGCACACAACTCGGATGAAATCCTGATATTTTCCAAGCTGTTGCTAACAGATTGCGCGGATTCGTTAAACAAAGCCCTACCTTCTTTGGTGGCGCTATCGAATTTGTACCAGACTTCACCACCGAAGGTGTTCAATACCTTCAACCCTTCCCTCACTTTTTGTTGATGAATCAAACTGCCATTAGTAATCAACACAAAACGGCTTTTCGGCAACACTTCAAGTTTCGTTGCAATGCTGCCTATCAAAGCAACAGCTTGGGCGAAATTTTTTACGCTAGTCGGCTCACCATTGCCTGAAATCGCAATATCCTTTATGACTTGATTATCGGCTTCTACCTGAAAGCGCTTATAAAAACTGCCTTGCTGTACATCGTTAAGGAAAAACTTCAACTCCTCTTCAAGCAATTGCAAGTCTAAATCTGGCGCTGCACCTTTGGTGAGGTCTGGCACTTGACAGTAAATACAACGCCAATTGCAAGCATTGTTGGTGTTAAAATTGATGCCAATAGACAAACCGCCAGCACGCCTGGACAACACGGGGTACACGTATTTTAGACCTGCCACATCGCGGTCGTGATTGGTAGTTGTTAGTGATGGTGTTATGCTACTCGTCATTGTGGATTGGTATTGCAGTCTGTTAACGCTATTCCACTCGTTTTTTATCTCATTGCGCCCAAACACACGAGCCACTGGTTTTTTTGATGGCATCCAGGCGATGTTGATGCTCCACCAATTCCTGCTCACTACAATAAACGACCGTTAATGCCGGACGATTGTTGGCTAACTGCCTAGGTTGTTGGATATTCCTGGTTTCTTGCGCCGCCGCTTCGCCCTCGTCCAGCAAGGATGACTGGCCACCAGTCATCAACAAAAATACGTCTGCCAATATTTCGGCATCCAACAACGCGCCGTGCAATTCCCTGTGGCTGTTATCTATCGAATACCGCTTACACAAGGCATCCAGACTATTCCGTTGCCCTGGATGTTTTTTCCTGGCAAACGCTAAGGTATCAAATACGCTACTGTAATTGTCTAAGCTACTTACCTTACCAGTTAAGCGCGAAAACTCGTGGTTAATAAAGCCAACGTCAAACGGTGCGTTGTGGATGACAAGTTCAGCACCTTTAATAAAGCCAATAAAATCGTCGAGAACATCGGCAAACCTGGGTTTGTCTTCCAGAAACTGATTGGTGATGCCATGCACTTCAATCGCGCCTTGGTCGATAGCTCGGTCGGGGTTGATATAAACGTGAAAGCGGTTGCCGGTAATTCGGCGATTGATTAACTCAACGCAGCCAATTTCAATAATCCTATGGCCTTCCTGGGGATTCAGCCCCGTGGTTTCGGTATCGAGAACGACGAGACGGTTTGATACAACGGGGCTAAGCATTTTATTTTGTAAGTATTTGGCGCTAAAGTTAAGGGGTTTTTGATTGGCGTTTTATTGCCTTGTGTTGATTTAAATCTTCAAAAGAAATTTTCAAATAACCTAATGATTAACGATTTTCCAGTGGGAGTCGCTTACCCATTGGTTAAAATTCTGGATTGTCACCGGCTTGCTTAAAAAATATCCCTGTGCAACATCACAGCCATATTCCATTAACCGAGTCATAACCTCTTTATTTTCGACGCCTTCCGCAGTCACCATCAAGCCAAGATTATGGCCTAGATTGATGGTTGCCTTGACGATGGCGGCATCATTTTCACTGTTTAAAATATCCATAACAAAGCCTTTGTCTATTTTGAGGGCTGCCAATGGAAGTTTCTTGAGATAGGCCATGGAAGAATAACCGGTACCAAAATCATCAATTGAAAACTGATACCCCATCTCGTTCAGTCTTTTTATAATTGCCAAGGCATTGTCGGGTTCGGACATTACTGAACCTTCCGTAATTTCAAGTATTATCCATTCCGGCTTGATTCCCGCAGCGACCGCCACACCAGCGATTAAGTCAGGAAGCTCTGGGTCATGCAAATCTTTAGCAGACAAATTGACCGAAACTTTTATGGGAAAACCCTGCCTATGCCAGTTGGCACAATCCCGAAAAGCACGCCTTAAGACCCATTGTGTCAACAGCCGTATCATCCTGTTTCGTTCGGCCATAGGCACAAACTCATCGGGCGAAATAAAACCATGCACTGGATGATTCCAGCGCAGCAAAGCCTCCACACCGCAGATTTCAGCTGTTTTAATCGACACCTGTGGTTGATAAAACAATTCCAAGTCATCCCGCTCTATGGCATGTCGCAATTCCGATATTAAAGTAAGGCGTAACGGGGTTTGTTTGTCAAACGAGGGATCATAGGTGGCGTAGCCCTTAGTCGATTTTTGTGCTATCCGTAGTGCAACACCGGCCCTTTGGACGAGCGTATCCACATCGTCCCCATGTTCTGGAAAATGCACGATACCGACATCAGAATGTATGGCAACTTGCAGTCCATCAATGATGAAGGGGGATTCCATAGTCTTTTGGATCTGTTGGGCGAATTCCTCTGCCCTGCCTACATCGGACTGTGCAGATAATAGAACGCCGAACACATTGCTATCAACTTTCGCCACATCGTCCCTTGCTAGGCTGACACCTTGCAGTCGTTTTGAAATTTGCTTAAGTATCAGGTCGCTGCTGTTTCTGCCCAAGGCTTCATAGATGTCCTTAAAATTCTCAATCTCGATGAGCAAAATAGACAAACGGCTGGGCTGTTTCTGAGCATCGAGGCTGGAAATGATTGCCCTTTCAACACGGTCATAGAACAGCGCCCGGATTGGTAAATCAGTCAGCCGATCATGCGTACTAACGTAAGCGGTCTGTTTCTCCATGTCATCAGCTTTGGTACGCAGCTCATGGGTCTGGTCAATAATCATTGCCCCAGCTTGGTAAGCAATTAAAGAGTTTGAATATTGCCCCCAAACCCCAAACACAAACGGCATACAATTGAGCATCCAAAGGGCGGCATTATGCTTTTGCGCTCCCCACAAGCCTGCCAGGGAAAGCGTACCTGTATCAAAATAACATACCAAACAAGTGGCGACGATGACTGTTGCCAGTGCGATTCCAACTCCTTG
>JABFSV010000111.1 GCA_013140405.1 Methyloglobulus sp.
CCCTGATGTATGCGATAATTCCACCCCTTAAATTTTCGACCGTTTACTACTTAGGAGTAATAGATGACAGTATTGGTTGGCGTAATAATGGGTTCCGCCTCTGACTGGGAAACCATGCGCTATGCTGCGGAAACCTTGGAACGTTTGGGTGTACCGCACGAAATCGAGATCGTTTCCGCGCATCGTACCCCAGATAAACTGTTTGCGTACGCCGAGGCTGCGGAAGCTAAGGGGTTGGAAGTGATTATTGCAGGTGCAGGCGGTGCGGCGCATTTGCCAGGGATGACGGCAGCAAAAACGATCATTCCAGTTTTGGGTGTGCCTATTCAATCCAAGGCTTTGAACGGCATGGATTCTTTACTGTCCATCGCACAGATGCCAGCCGGTATTCCAGTAGGGACGTTGGCAATCGGCAAGGCGGGGGCGATTAATGCCGCGCTGCTTGCTGTGGCGATAATTGCCAACAAACATGAAAAATATCGGCCTGTGTTAAACCAATATCGCAAAGAACAAACTGATTCCGTCCTCGAAAACGCTGATCCAAGGCTGTCTGAACTATGAAAATTGGTATATTGGGAGCCGGGCAATTAGCCAGGATGATTGCTTTAGCGGGCTATCCACTAGGATTAGAATTCGTCTTCCTCGACCCGTCCCCAGAAGCCTGTGCTGGTAAATTGGGCGAACATTTGGTTGGAGCCTACGACGATTTATCCATGCTGGCTAAATTAGCGGCAAAGTCCGACGTAATTACGTACGAATTTGAGAATGTCCCGGCGCATGCAACTGAATTCATTGAAAGGCGCACTAATAATGTCTACCCACCATCAAATGCCTTGAATGTTTCACAAGATCGCCTCAATGAAAAGAATTACTTCCACGATCTGGGTATTCCAACGTCGGATTATTGGACTGTCGATACTTTTCGTGATCTAAAACTAGCTGTATTTGGTAAAAACTATCCTTTCATACTCAAAACCCGTAGTTTCGGCTACGATGGCAAAGGCCAAGTCTTTCTCAATTCCGAAGCCGATTTGGCATCAGCCTGGGAATCACTAAAAGACTATGCCTGCATTCTCGAAGCCTTTGTGCCTTTCCAGCGGGAAGTATCTATCATCGCAGCACGCAGTGTTTCCGGTGAAGTCAAATACTATCCCTTATCGGAAAACCTGCATAAAGGGGGCATTCTACGGGTCGCCGAATGTCGGGAAAATGATCACTTACAAGCCCAAGCAGAAGATTACGTCTCGCGTTTGCTTGAGTCTTTGAATTACGTCGGCATCATCGCGTTAGAACTATTTGATGTTGACGGCAAGCTCTTAGCCAATGAATTCGCGCCGCGAGTGCATAATTCCGGTCATTGGACGATAGAAGGTGCGGAGACCAGCCAATTTGAAAACCACCTACGGGCGATTCTTGATTTGCCCTTGGGTTCGACGGCAGCGGTAGGCAACGCGGCGATGGTGAATTTTATTGGAGGCTTGCCCGAAACCGCAGATGTCTTGGCAATTGATAACGCACATCTTCATCTTTATGGGAAAAGTCCGCGCAAGGGGAGGAAGGTGGCGCATGTGACGGTGCGGACGGAATCTAAAGAGCAATTTGAGGAATCGATAAGCAATTTAAAAAAATTAGCCGATCAAGTTGATGAATCATAACATTATGAAATTTCCTATAAATATAGGATGTGCCGAGGAACGAGGCGCATCGTTCGCGTTATAATTCACTTATGACCGAATATCGTCGCTTTTACCAGTCAAATGCCACCTGGTTTTTTACCGTCAACTTGGCGGAAAGAAAAAACAATCGCTTATTGGTCGATAATATTGATTTGCTCAGGGAAAGTTTCCGCAACGTAAAACAACGAAAGCCGTATCATATTGATGCAATCGTCATTTTGCCGGATCACCTGCATTGCATTTGGACATTGCCGCCTGATGACAGCAATTATTCCGTGCGGTGGAATATGTTGAAAGGCCACTTCTCAAGGGCTATCGACAAAGGCGAAAGGATTTCAGCAAGCCGGTTAAATCGCCGTGAACGCGGCATTTGGCAACGTCGATTTTGGGCGCATTTGGTTACCGGCCAAGAAGATTATAATCGACATATTGATTACATCCATTGGAATCCGGTCAAGCACGGGCTTGTAAATCGAGTGATTGATTGGCCGCATTCAAGTTTCCACCAATTTGTGGAACAAGGGATCTATCCGGCGGCTTGGGGATATTCTGGAATTTTTAAAATTGAAGGTGGGGAATAGCGCGAGTGATGACAAATGAATCTTCATAATCTATTGATATTCCAATTCAATATAGGATGTGCCGAGGCACGAGGCGCATCTGTCGAGAAAAAATGCCTGCGCGAACGATGCGCCTCCCTTCGTTCGGCACATCCTATAAGCTATAAGCGCATCTTATGGGCTTAAACTAGGAGATATAGCCATGCGTGTAACTTTAATATTTTTATTGTGTTTCATTATATACGGGTGTCAAACTGCGGCGGAAAAGCAGTTATCATCAATGCAGAATGATACAAAAACGGCTTTAAGTGAAATAAACGCTTGTGTGCATAAAATAGAAATCAACCCCTCATACGAGAGTATTGCTAAACGTTACCCAATAAATTGGGCAAATGATCCGACTATCTTGCAATTGTCTGACAATACTGTTCCTAGCGACAAAGATATTCAAAAAATCATTTTGGCTTTCAATGATATGGGACAATGCAGACAACTTGGAATTAAATTGAATAAGAACATAATGCCTGAGATTATTCCAATCAGCTTAGAAGCTATTACTGCGGAAGATATTTTAACAGCTGATTTGGTTCAGAAAAAAATTACTTGGGGAGATTACAATAGGAAGCGGACATCTTTAAGAAATGATTTTAGTGCGAAAGCAAGAGTGGTTGCCGCACAGGTAGGGAATGCATTGGCACAATCTCATCAAGCTGAAATACAACACCAACAGGAAGCGATTAAAGCTTTCTCAGATGGATTTAATAAAGGCTTTGATAATAACAGAACAGTTATAACTAATTGCACAGGGTCTGGAATAACAAATTCAGTTACTTGCATATCTCATTAGAGCGTAAGTCGAGTAGAGTAGCCAAGTCTTGTAGGGTGCGTTTTACGCACCATTTACCGTTGAAAGGTGCCGGCATCCTACGAAATAGAATTTAATCAATGAAACAACAAAGAAAAGCCATCGCCCTCATCTCCGGCGGCCTGGATTCCATGCTGGCAGCAAAAACCGTGATGGAGCAGGGCATCCATGTCGAGGGCATCAATTTCTTCACCGGATTTTGCGTGGAAGGCCATACCCATGCCATCCGTGAAAAGGATAAGGCTAAACCGAAACGCAATAATTCTTTGTGGGTTGCAGAGCAATTGGGAATCAAGCTACACATTGTTGATGTCATTGAAGAATACAAAAAGGTTCTGATTAACCCCAAGCACGGCTACGGTGCAAACATGAACCCGTGCCTGGATTGCAAAATCTTCATGGTCAATAAGGCCAAGCAATGGCTGGTTGAAAACAATTTCGATTTCATTGTCACGGGTGAGGTCATCGGGCAAAGGCCGATGTCCCAGCGTAAATGGACAATGCCTATCATATCGGAGCAATCAGGTGCTGATGATTTGTTGCTACGTCCTCTGTGTGCACTTAACTTACCCGCAACTTTGCCCGAACGGGAAGGTTGGATTGACAGGGAAAAGTTGCATTCAATCACAGGACGTTCCCGCAAACCGCAAATAAGCATGGCCAAACAATTCGGGTTCGATGAGTACTCTCAGCCAGCGGGCGGGTGTTGTTTTTTGACCGACAAATATTACTCGGCAAAACTCGTCGATCTCTGGAAAGCGCGGGATAGTAAGGATTACGAACTGGATGATGTCATGTTGCTGAAAGTCGGTAGGCACATTCGCCCTAAGCCACACTTCAAATTGATTATCGCCCGTGAAGAAGGTGAAGGCCGCTTTATGCAAGGCTACAAACGTGATTACATAAGTATGTTTTGCACCAGCCATACAGGGCCGTTAGTGCTGCTGGACGGTTCGCCTTCCGCAGAAGATTTGTATCTGGCGGCGAGCATTACCGCCCGTTACGGACAAGGCCGCGATGCTGAACAGGTCGATATGGCGATCATGGAGAAAGACGGCTCAGAGCGCACTATCCAAGTCAAACCCTTGGCAGGTGAAAAATTGCCCGAGGAATGGATAATATGACTAGGGAAGTGCTGAACGCACGGCGTTTGTTATGCCCGTTGCCCGTCATCCGCACCCAAGATAAAGTCAAACAACTGCAACCCGGCGATCAATTGGAAGTCATTTGCACCGATCCAGGCGTGATGCAGGATATTCCCGCGTGGTGTCGGATTAATGGGCATAAGGTATTGGAAAGCAGTTCGGGCGATCATGAGTATATTATCTTGCTCGAAGTGTGCGGCTAACTTGTAATCAATTCACGACAGACTTACATTTTTCAAAGAGAAATCATCACATGGCAGTAGGACAAACCC
>JABFSV010000464.1 GCA_013140405.1 Methyloglobulus sp.
GGGCAACTGGTGGAACAACAGGCACACAACACGCAGTCATACAAGCCGTCCAGTTTGTCACGGTCAGCCTTGCTTTGTAGGCGTTCCTTTTCGGGTGGTGTGGAATTGGACGTTAGCCAAGGCTTGATTTCTGCATATTGGGCGTAGAAATGGGTCATGTCCGGCACTAAATCTTTGACCACGTCTAAATGCGGCAATGGGTAAATTTTGATCGTATCAGGATAATCACTGATCGCCTTGGTACAGGCTAAGGAGTTCTTGCCGTTCACATTCATGGCGCAAGAGCCGCACACGCCTTCACGGCAGGAGCGCCTGAACGTCAAGGTGCTGTCGATTTCATTTTTGATATAGATAATGGCATCCAGCACCTTGGTCCCGCACAGATCAGCATCCAGCTCGTAGATGTCAACGCGCGGGTTTTCGCCCGTGTCTGGATCCCAGCGATAAACTTCAAAACGGCGGATATTAAGCGTGCCTTCTGGCGCTGTATGGGTAAGGCCTTTAGTCAATACGGAATTTTTAGGCAATGTAAATTCAGCCATTAGTAGACCCTCTCTTTAGGCATAACCACTTCAACTTCATCCGTTAATGTATACAAATGCACGGGGCGATAGCCGAACGTGACCTTATCTTTATCTAACCACGTCAAGGTATGTTTCATCCAGTTGACATCATCACGTTTGGGGTAATCCTCCCGTGCATGGCCTCCCCTGCTTTCTTGGCGATTGCTGGCAGCACTAATCGACACCATGGCTTGACTCAGTAAATTATCCAACTCTAGGGTTTCCACCAGATCAGTGTTCCAGACCAATGATCTATCCGTAACTTTGACATCGTCCAATGATTGCATAACATCCTTCATGGCTGTAATGCCTTCATCCATGGTTTTTTGCGTCCTAAATACTGCCGCCTTGTTTTGCATGGTTTTTTGCATATTCAAGCGAATCTCTGCGGTAGGGGTTGTGCCATTGGCCTCGCGAAACTTATCAAAACGAGCTAATGCTTTATCGCAAGCACCTTTGGGCAAAGGCTTGTGTTTTGTATCAGGTTTGATGAGTTCAGCACAGCGAATAGCGGCAGAACGTCCAAATACAATAAGGTCAAGCAATGAATTTGATCCCAGACGGTTTGCCCCATGCACGGAAACACACGCCGCTTCACCTATAGACATCAAACCAGGAACGACTTTATCAGGATTGCCGTCTGCGAGCGTCACGACTTCTGCCTTGTAGTTGGTCGGGATACCGCCCATATTGTAGTGTACGGTGGGTAACACGGGGATCGGCTCTTTGGTGACATCGACCCCAGCAAATATTTTCGAAGTCTCGGCAATGCCAGGCAAGCGTTCATGGATAACGGCAGGATCAAGGTGTTCTATGTGCAAGTGAACATAATCTTTGTGTTCTCCAAGCCCACGGCCTTCGTTGATCTCAATTTGAATAGCGCGGCTGACGACATCGCGGGACGCTAAATCCTTGGCTGAAGGCGCATAACGCGCCATGAATTTTTCGCCTTCGGAATTGGTTAGATAACCGCCCTCACCTCTTGCGCCTTCTGTTATTAAGCAACCTGCACCATAAATACCAGTGGGATGGAACTGGATGAATTCCATATCTTGCAAAGGCAAGCCAGCCCGCAATATCATCGCATTGCCGTCACCCGTGACCGTATGTGCAGATGTGCAAGAAAAGTAAGTGCGTCCATAGCCACCCGTTGCCAAAACGGTCATGTGTGCTTTGAATAAGTGTAGAGAACCATCATCCAGGCACCATGCCAGCACACCACGGCATTCGCCATTCTCCATAACCAAGTCCAAAACGATGTACTCGATAAAAAATAGGGCGTTGTGTTTCAACGATTGCTGATACAAGGTATGCAATATCGCATGACCGGTTTTATCTGCGGCTGCACACGTGCGCTGGGCTTGGCCTTGACCATAATGGGTGGTCATGCCACCAAACGCACGTTGGTAAATTTTGCCATCTTCCGTCCTGGAAAACGGCACACCGTAGTGTTCAAGTTCGATGATCGCCGGAATGGCTTCCTTGCACATGTATTCGATGGCATCCTGGTCGCCTAGCCAGTCCGAACCTTTAACCGTATCGTACATGTGAAAACGCCAGTCATCTTCGCCCATATTGCCAAGCGCAGCACTGATACCGCCCTGTGCGGCGACTGTATGGCTACGTGTGGGAAAAACCTTGCTAATACAAGCGGTACGTAAACCTTTTTCAGCCATTCCTAATGTCGCGCGTAAACCCGCTCCACCCGCACCGACCACGATTACATCATATTCGTGTTCGGTAATATTATATGCTCCAGCCATGCGTCTTCCTGTTTACTTGCTACGTGGGCGTTAAAAAATGCGAAAGATAAAAAATAGTGCGACAACCGTCAAAAATAGG
Organism: Methyloglobulus sp.; assembly: GCA_013140405.1. Taxonomy (GTDB): domain Bacteria; phylum Pseudomonadota; class Gammaproteobacteria; order Methylococcales; family Methylomonadaceae; genus Methyloglobulus. Next base: position 2,406 of record JABFSV010000464.1, read on the forward strand.
AAACTCAGGTTAATTACCTTTATTATCATAGCTTGCAGTTCCTGATTGCCAACATAGTCTTCAGCAACGACTTGCAACCCCAAGGCAGCATGGTAGAAGGCAGCAATTAACCAAACTTCTACGCATAGCGTATTTAAAGGCGACTTCAGCCAGTCCACTGTTTGCTGGTAGGGTGCATTTGTGCAAAGGTCAAGAAAAACGATCAGCTTGAAGGTTAAGGGAATCAGGATGACTGCCGTAATGCGTTGCATCAACCAATGTTTGGTTGCGGATTGTGCAATGCTGTTTCTCATAATGGATAATTTGTTAATCATGGGACTAAATGAAAATCCATGTGGTTAAAGTAAGTACAAATGCTGCTGCCAGTTCAATCAATGCGTATTGATGCAGTTTATGTGTTTCAAAACCTTCACCTAAGTCCCAGACTAAATGCCGGACACCATGACACAAATGAAAGAACAGTGCGTAAATAAACCCCCAATAAATCAATTTTATAAGCCAAAAGCCAACCAAGCCTTGCATGGCTGCATAACTGTCCGCACCTTGTGAAACGGCATAAAAAAGTGCAACAACAAGCACCAGCCCTGCGGACAACATAACACCTGTAATACGATGTGATATAGAGATAATTCCGGTAAGTGGTAGCTTATAGATTTGTAGATGAGGGGATGTGGGTCTGGAAGATTTAACTGTCATAGTAGTCCATACGGTTTGTATTGTCGCCAAAGCCTACACCTTGTATTCTTGCATCGATACTGAGTAGCTCGGCATTCTTTATACAAGATTTACTGTAGATTGTTATCCGTGAGTATAACAATTAAACTGGTTTTTGGACAACAATCACTAAACACAATTGCTTTGTCAAACCAAAGAAAAATTAATAAACAATATAGTTTCTTTTTAAGAAACTATTCATTAATTATTAGCCGTATTGTTAACCAATAAAACCATCTATATACTACACGCTAAGTTGTTTATTTTTTGTTTTTACCTCCTAAAAATTAACTTAACAAGCGACTTATGCTGAATGGTTGCAAGTCTGATGATCTTAATAGATCATCAAGACTTCCATTCCAGCGCACTGTTGTTTTTGCCTTCACGTTATTTGTAGCTTTCTAAGCAATCGTTTTAACCTCTGGCTTCAACTCAAATATGCCACGGCATATCTTCCACAAACATTGAATCCTCCTGATATGTTTGATCTGTCACTCCCGGTGCTATTTTAGCCCGGGAGCTTTTTTATTTTAAGCATTAGTGAAACCACGATTCACCGAAGAAACAGTCAGGTTTATTTTAACTTGGTTCGCCCACGATACTATTCAAGGTATAACCTTGTTACTCTGACCCCTCCCCAGCGCGACTCCACCATGATAGCTTTGCTCATCGTTTCTACTGATATTTAATGTCGGAATCTCATTCTACAAAGATTTTAAACCATACGCTTTGCTGGATGAATGCTGCATTTTATATGCATTCATCCAGCTTTATAGACAGCTAATCTTTCAGTGCACTGACTGTCAGGTGATATGTGACATCAAGCGCAAAGTCGGGGAATGCCGCCGATGCCGAGGTAAAGTGAATCGTATGTTCTCCTGGAGGAAGCGGATTGAGCATAACCCAGTATCCGTCTGATATCGAAATCTTGCGTACCCCAGGGGCATATCCAAAATCAGTAGCTACTGATCCAGGCGGAATATTAAACCGGCGGGCATTGGATTGTGCGCGAACGACTTGTGCAAACCAGACACACGGAACATTATCAACAGTGCAAGACCAACCAGTTATCTTGTCGATACTTTCGCCTACGCCTGTGCGGCAACTCAGTACATCCGTACAATCTTCTGGTATGGTCGGATCCAGTGGAGTCCAATAAAGACCATTAAGTAACGGAAAGAAAACTGCCTTACCTTTTTTGATTGTGCAAGTGCGTTCTGCCTTACTACCAAACGAGCCAGCTAAGTACCAAACTTCGCCAGACTGGCCCGCCGAGCAATCAACATTGCCGTCTTCCAGTATCGGATTTCCTGCGGATGGAAAGTTAAATGCCCATTGCCACCAGGCATGCCCCCAGTTTCCGATGGTCTTGCCATAAACCTTCGGGGTAGCAT
>JABFSV010000452.1 GCA_013140405.1 Methyloglobulus sp.
AATTACAGCTAGTTGAATACCCACTTGCAATCTAACCATATTTACAGTGAAGCAGTTTCGCCACAACAAAAAACCTCAGTTCGCGCAGTAATCAATCCTTGGGAAAACATAAATTTAGATCTCTGGTTACGCTATACCGATAAGAGCTCTTTCTATAGTGTGCTAGGCCCAGCTGTCGATGTAGACAGTTATGTAACATTGGATGTAAGGCTGGCATGGAAACCGCAGTCTGACATAGAACTATCCGTGACAGGGCAGAATCTACTGGATAGAGGCCATATCGAAGCCGTCGCTGAGGCTTTTGCAACACCAACAGAGATTCCACGCAGCGTATTCGGTAAGATTGCCTGGCATTTTTGAGCGTTCTCGAGAAATAAAATCATTAGCACGCATTAGTAAACCACCTATTGTTCCTATCATGAAAAAGACAATCACGGTATGCGCTGTTCAACAGCCATGCAACCTAGACAGACAAACAAATTTTGATTTTTCGGTCACAAAAATTCATGAGGCTGCGGCTAACAACGCCGATCTGGTTATATTGCCTGAGCTGCATCTCGATCCTTATTTTTGCCAGAATGAAGATTACCGTCATTTTGATCTCGCCCAGCCAATCCCTGGGCCTACCACCGAAATTTTATCGGTGTTGGCAAAACAACTGGGGGTTGTAATTGTCTCGACGATCTTCGAGAAACGGGCGGCAGGGCTTTACCATAACACCGCTGTGGTCTTCGATAAGGATGGAAGTCTCGCCGGAAAATACCGGAAAATGCACATACCGGATGACCCCGGATTTTACGAGAAATACTATTTCACCCCAGGCGACATCGGTTTTAAGCCGATTGAGACCTCCATCGGCAAACTTGGCGTATTGATCTGCTGGGATCAGTGGTTTCCTGAAGCGGCAAGATTGATGGCTTTAGCAGGCGCTGAAATACTTATTTACCCCACCGCTATTGGTTGGGATCCTGAAGACAGTAACGACGACGAACAGCAACGCCAGTTAAATGCTTGGATCACCATCCAGCGTTCCCACGCGATTGCCAATGGTATTCCTGTGGTCGCCTGTAATCGCATCGGCTTTGAGAAAGCGCCCGATTCAGATGCTGGCATTAACTTCTGGGGTAATAGTTTTATTGCCGGGCCGCAGGGGGAAATATTGACTAGCGCAAATGCAACCGATCCTCAGCTTTTAACTTGCACTATTGACAAAACACGAACCGAACGTGTTCGCCAAATTTGGCCTTATCTACGTGACCGAAGAATTGATGATTATGATAATTTAACCAAACGATATATTGATTAAACCAAACCGTTTTATTCACAGGGCCGGAGCTAACATAAAGTTGCGGGAAATGGTGGGAGGTTTAATCCTTTTTCGGGAAAAATTTAAATATTATACCGCCCCAAATAACAAGACAAACCGATGGCGGGAATAGCCAATATGCCAAAGGGCTTGATATTCTCAGCTTACGCAAAGAGTCTTCCCTCAAGGATTGGGAAAGAGTGTATGACACATCAAAATGAGTCCACCAGTTTTGATTACGCCTAAGCCAAATTAAGCGCTTCGAACTGTTCGTGCATTGACAAATAAGTCTGACCTTTAAACTCAAACGCTGGGTGAATTAGAAATGCAGCCAAGAAATGAAGCAGGGCGATTGTAGATTCTGGACAGCACCGCTGAATTAGGTTGCACCACACTGCCCCAACAAAAATAAGGATGAACATCTCCGAAAAGCTAATGACAAAAAAATAATGCGAGCCACTGACCCAGATGGAAAACATATACAGCAAAAATATGATGTTTTGTTTCATTATGGAATAGGCGGTTGCTAACGGGAAAGTTAAGCGTAGTTTAGGGACGTGGATTTGACAAGGGCAGGAAACGGGAATATGTTTTGTTCAAGAGCTTCGAACCTCTAAAGGCGGAATACGCTATCCGAAGACTAGCGTTTTTTTATGCCCAACGATTTCAACTATTCGATTTTTTCGATAAGAATAACTTTAGTTACATATGTGATAACTGGCAAATATCGAGACCTGCCAGTTATTGCTTAACGACTTAACAATATCTTATAAACTAAACCTTAAACTCAGCACGATCATGCCCTTTTTCGAGCAAGGTCTGCATCCATTTAGGTGTCATTCCCCTGCCTGTCCAAGTTTTTTCAGGATTTTCAGGATGACGGTATTTGATGGGGACATTAGAAACACTTTTTACGGCTTTCTTGTCCAGTTCTTGAATTTCCACACTCACGTCGATAGAAGCCGCCAATTCCTTAATCTTGGCAATAACTTCTTTTCTTTTATTGGCTTGTTTGTTTTTTAATGCGGTTTCCGCGCGTTCAATAACTGCTTGTAATTCAGTTTCGGAAAGATTTTGGTAATCAGTCATAACTACTATCCATGTCAAATGGATTATTTTATCATTTTGGTTAGCATCGTAATAATTATTTTGCCGATGATAACCCTACCTTTATTCAAAAACCAAACTCACTTCAATTTGAGGTTAAAACTCTTCTCAGTTAAGGTATTTCTTGATTCATCAACTACCTTTACTATCCAATCATTATTGGTAGTATAGGTAATTAATTGCTTGCTTGCAGTGCGCCAAGGATCGTCGGTAATATTGACTTTTTTTCGTGAAACGAGATTACCATTTAACCACCATTCATGGTAAATAGCTTTACCTTCCATACCTTTCAATTCCACAAAATAATAAATCCATAAAGTTTCGTTCTTGCTAATTTTTAACGGTAGTTTTAGCGTATCAATAGGTTCATTTTTTTTAATATCACTGGTTAATCGTGATCTGGCGACGACCTTACTGTTATCTAATTTGGGCTGTACTGACGCACTAACTATTTTATCCGGCTGAGTTTTAATTTCTGGCGGTTGCTCAGGAAGTGCCAATTGAGAACTGGTGGCGTTAGGCTGTTGATCTTCACTACCTGTAAAATAGAATAACGAAATAAACACCAACAACGCGCCACCTAGAGCCAGCCCTATTCGTTTAAAATTCCATTCGGTTATCACACCCGCCCCTGAACCAGTTTTGGCTTGCGCTTTCCCAGGTGACAGATACTTAACTTTAATGACGATATTTTTCTTTTCTGACATAAATGTATTAAACCTACTCAGGCGAATCAAAACGATATTGCTTTAAAATTCAACTATAGCATATATTTAGTCGAATAAAGCGTTGTACCTTGTTAATATATGTATGATTTTTGTTATAAAAAACTGTTAGGATTATGCCTTCCAGATGCAGATAAACGATAGTTTGGCCTACTAAACTGAATCCTGAAGATGCCATCAGCCCGATAGCTTGATTTTTGCATGTTAAGGACACTACAGGGAACTTTTTGGTTTTTTTGACGTTCTCCTTAAAAGTAGCTTTTGCAGAACACTGTGGATATCCCCCTAAATGAAAACACTGCTTGAAATTTTTGAAGACTCCTCGTCCCTGAATGGCAACAACGCCACTTTTATCGAAAATCTGTACGAACGGTTTTTGGAAGATCCGGAATTGGTCGAGCCAGGCTGGCGACAACAGTTCCGCGAAATACATGACGGCGTCACTTATGAAATTCCGCATAGCCCCATAGTAGAGCGTTTTGGGCAATTGGCATCAAAACCCCAAAGCAGGATTGCACAATTACAAGGCTTTACTGAAGAAAGTGTAAAAAAACAATCCTCTGTTGCGCGGCTGATTAACCATTACCGTGTTCGTGGACATCAAATTGCCGACAATAATCCACTAGGCGTCGAGATTCCAACACCTACGGATATGGATCCGGCTTATTACGGCTTGTCCGAGCTGGATATGGACACGTTGTTTGATACGGGTGCGCTCTATGGTGCAGACCGCTTGCCTTTGCGGGATATTATCAAACGCCTCCGGGAAATCTATTGCGGCAGTATCGGTTCTGAATATATGCACATCGTCGATACGCAGCTGCGCCGCTGGGTCATCACGCGCATTGAAAGCTACACGGTTAATTTAAAGATAGAGTCCGAAAAAAAACAATGGCTATTAAAACTGTTGACCGCTGCGGAAGGCATCGAGCAGTATTTGCAGAATAAATTCGTCGGCCAAAAACGATTTTCTCTCGAAGGTGCAGAATCATTGATTCCGGTTTTGGATGAATTGATCCAAAATTCCGGCGCTAAAGGCGTAAAGGAGATCGTCATTGGTATGGCACACCGTGGCCGGCTGAATGTTCTGATTAACATATTGGGGAAAAGCCCGTCTAGCCTGTTCAATGAGTTTGCCGGAACAACATCACCCTCACCTGGCGTAAATTCAGGGGACGTTAAGTACCACATGGGGTTTTCGTCTGATGTAGAAACGCCCGGCGGGCCTGTTCATTTGACCTTGGCATTCAATCCATCCCATCTGGAAATTATCAACCCAGTTGTCGAAGGTTCGGTCAAAGCCCGCCAGGATCGCTCAGGGAAAGACGGCAAAAATGCCGTGATTCCTGTGCTTATTCATGGCGATGCTGCCT
>JABFSV010000060.1 GCA_013140405.1 Methyloglobulus sp.
GCTCTATTCAACGACAAATTGATCGTTGCTATAGATTCGGCTCTTTAATGTTTGAACCGTTCTTGACGACAGGGCATAAGGGCGAACAGGAATTAATACTTCACAAGGACTAATCAATATGGATTAGGATTACTGCACCTGAAAGAATATCTGTAATGCAATTTTCATATGACGACAAATTGAATGCTGCATTTGCTTCTGAGATTTCAGTGCTTGCTCTATTTAGCGACAAATTGATCGTTGCTCTAGTGCTATAGATTCGGCTCTTTAACAATGTTGAGCCTGCATTGCTAACCCGGGTGATTGCGGGGTGTACTATTTGAAACACGCCGTTGGCCGAACCGACGAGGAAGTAGTTGTGCTCAGGGTCGAAAACACCATTGACAGCTGCTGTGCGGATATCGCTTGCTCCAGCACAGCCCACTTTACTACCCGGCGTCAATGACAATCCAAGTGGCCATGGGCATCCTAACCGTCAATCCCAGTTCTAAGATAGCCTGGCATAACTTGAATCAACAACAGCAGCAGAAGATAGACAAGCGCTACAACTTCCATTCGCCGGAAGTCGAGTGTATTGCCAAAGGCAAGGCCCACAATAAAGGGAAATGATTGTTTATTGGAATTACCGGGGAGTTGATGTGCTTAACGTCATCATCTACAAGGCTCGGCATAAAAGGGGCATCAATACGCAGTGGCTGAAACAGGCAATTAAACGGCAAAATTACTTCAAATACTAACTGGGCGATGACATGAAGCCATTCTGTGAGGCGCAGCGCAATCATCAACATCCGCTTGATCCTCGAGCAACTTCGGATTACTTTTCCTTGGATTTCGCGAGCCTTATCAGGTTGTTTTGCAGTAGAGTTAAATCTCCTTGAAAACAAGCCAGCCTGAAAGTAATTCCAATTTGAAAAATACAATTATTCAGGGACTACTATTTAACGACAAATTGAATGTTGCATTTCCCTCTGGAAATTCAGGACATGCTTTATAAATTGGGCATCGAAATCCGGACAGTAGTTTAAGCTATAGCCTATTTAAGGAAAATAGTGGGAAGCTATTACCTAAAGCAAACGGTAGAAATTTACTTGAGTACAGAAGGCACTGGTAGCCTTGGTGGCGGTCTCAAGGGGTCAAGACAATCAATGAGATCGTCCAAGGGTACGGTGTCCATCCGACCCAACTCAACTAACGGGAACGCGAGAGTTACTGGTGGCTGAAGGTAGCCTTTTGATGACAAGCGCGGCGAAGTCAACAGACGTCCATTTTTCGATTATCGGCGCATGACCCTCTATTTATGTGATTGTAGATACGCTGTGAACAGCAAGTCGGCGCGGCGCTTGATACCCAAGGACACAAGAGCAAAAACTGGGCTTAGCAGGTATGTCGCCCGGGCCTAAAACAAGCAAGCCCCAGCTAGGTGTGGAGCACCAACATCACCTAAATCCGGTTGTTGCATGGTTTTGTTTCTTGTTTATCATTATCGAATGGTATAGCCGCAAAGTACTGGGTTGACGGTTATCGAACACGATATATGCCGGGTTCGGTGCGGATTGCTGGAAGTCTTCGATACCGACCAAAGCATTTATTCTACCAGGGGCAGCTTCACGGGGTTGCTGCTTGACAATGGTCATTGCCATCAGCATGGACGGGCAATTGACAATATTTTTGTCGAACGGTTCTGGTGGACAGACAAATATGTGGATTTGTATTTGCAGAATACGCCAACATGCCAGACTTACTGTTAGGCCAAACCGGCTATTTCAAGTTTTACAACGGATAAAAGTTGCATCAATAACTGGGCTATACCACACCAGCATGTTGTTCCAGATCGCTAAAGTAGGCGGAGCAAAGATTGTAGACAGGTTCAGTGGCACATGAAACGTACCGTCTACTTTTGAAGAATTTGGGCATTGCTATTCTTCTTAAGAACATCAGGTCACTTTCTTAAATTTGCCAGAGATTTGTCTGGCCAATGGCGTCCACTTTTCGTTATCTAGTAATTTTTGCATTTTAATATCGATATTGTTATTTAGGTGTTCTGTTACAGAACAGTAAGATAAATCACATGTAAGTTATCGAAACATATAAGTTTTTCTAAAACTATTTTTGTTAAAAGGTGGATGCGACTCTTAAGCGCTATCGCCTCATAATAATGTACTTGTATTCAATACTTCAGTCCTAATTACCCCTTTTTTTTCTTTTTATCTTTTTTATCTTTTTCTTTTTAGGCGGTAATTTTATCTTTAATATTAATGTTTTAGGTGATGTTGAAACGACAAATTGATGGTTATACAACGACAAAAAGAATGCTTTAAAACGACAGATTGATCTCTCAATGTGGACTAATTGATCTTTTAAAGTAGTCAGATTGATCTTATTTGACGACGCTTTGATGGCTTATAACGACAAATTTATTATTAGTCGTTGTTATAAGACAGTGAAGCTAGTATAGTTGGGCAAACTAATTACCTTGTCGCTATAAATCTATGGATAAAACAACTTATTTAACAGTCGTTAAGTCTAATAAAGTTGTTGAAGCCAGCTATATGCTAACTTTGGCCGAACAGCGTGTCTTATTGTCTTGCATTGCTCAAATTGATTCTAAAGGTGAATTGAATGAGAACTGTAGGTTTGAGGTTACGGCTGCGGGAGTAGCTGATTTAGTAGGTTCGGAAAACCTTTCTAATACATACCGTGATTTAAAAAAAGCAACTGAGAAACTTTATGAACGAAGTGTCACTATAGATGATCCAGAGCGAGACAATCCTCAAGTTAAACAACGAAAAACAAGATGGATTAGCAGTATCGATTATATACCAGGTGAGGGGAGGCTAGTTTTAAGTTTTTCACCTGGAATGATTCCATATCTATCACAACTATCTAAAGAATTTACACAATATAAACTTAAGCATGTTGCGCGCTTCGAAAGCGTTTATTCAATTCGGCTATATGAGCTACTAGTTCAATGGAATACGTTCGGTGAAAGGGAAATTGAGGTTGAATGGTTAAAGCGACAGTTCCAGGTGGAAAAGAAGTATGACCGGGTGGTTGATTTGAAGAAAAGGGTGATTGATCCAGCTGTTGATGAAATTAATCAACATTCCAACTTTTGGGTTAAATACGGCCAAAGAAAATCGGGAAGAACAATAACTCATTTTCAATTTCAATTTGGACCAAAAGACAAAGTTAACTTCACAGAAAGAAAGCGCATAACTGATGACGAAATCAATCGACAAGCAAGGCCAGGTGAATCAAAAGGAGCTGTAATTGCACGATTAACAGGTACATCTTTGGATAAATTTGCAAAACCAGGAGAAAGCTTCGAACAGGCATTGCAACGTAAAAAGAATCTCGTAGAAATAAGGAAAAATTTAAAATGAAGGTAGACTGCTCTGTGGCGTCACATAAAAGCTAGTGCCTACAGAAGATGGGTAGCTAAGACTATAATTTTATTCATGCCCATTAAAATGCCATAGGTTGCAGCATAATCGTCTGGTGAGTAGCACACAGCTTTAATTAAGCGGTTAGGGATATGGTTTTCCCAGAAACGACGGTTCAGCCGTTAGTAAAACACGTCCAAGTTTTCGGGGTTTAGGGAACAATGAAAATCCTGTTAAGCAGATACTTTTCTGTAAAATGAATGGCATTGATGCGTCGAATGTACGTAAGTGTTTTTGCTTAAGGTTTCCATGTTCCCTGTTCTAGGCTCATTTCACCCAGTTGTGGCCAACTGGTTCCTTAGCCAATTCGAATCGCCTTCAGAAGCCCAGGGGCAGGCTTGGCCTGCCATCCAAGCCGGACACTCGACGCTGATCGCAGCACCCACGGGTTCGGGCAAGACGCTCGCGGCGTTTTTGGCGGTCATCGACCAACTGGTAAAACAAGGTCTGGCATCGTCGTTGCCCGACCAAACCCAAATATTGTATGTCTCGCCGCTAAAAGCGTTATCCAACGACATCAATAAAAACCTGGAACAGCCGTTGACTGGCATTGGCATGGCGTTGCTGGAGTCCGCCTTGCCCGGCGTCACCATCCGGGCGCAAACACGGACGGGCGACACCAGCCAAATCGAACGCAGGGCGATGCTCAAGTTTCCGCCCCATATCCTGGTCACCACGCCGGAATCGTTGTTCATCCTGCTGACCTCCGTATCCGGCCGTGACATGCTCAAAACCGTCCGCACCGTGATCGTCGATGAAATCCATGCCTTGGCCGGCAACAAACGCGGTGCCCATCTCATGTTGTCGTTGGAAAGGCTCGAGCAATTGACTGAACGATCACCGGTACGTATCGGCTTGTCTGCGACCCAAAAGCCGCTGGCAACCATCGCCCATTATTTGACCGGTAACCGTGGGGTACCCTGTACAATCATTGACACTGGCCATGTCCGTCAGCGCGATTTGCAGGTTGAAGTCACCAGTTCACCGCTGGAAGCCATTATGGCCAATGAAGTGTGGGCGGAAATATACGACCGTTTGGAACTGCTCATAAATGAACATCA
>JABFSV010000065.1 GCA_013140405.1 Methyloglobulus sp.
GAAGACATATTCAGTCAGGAGGCGCTCGATGCTAGCAAAGATGCCTGATTTTTCCAAAGCCCGTGTTTTAGTTATCGGCGATGTCATGCTTGACCGTTATTGGTCAGGTAAGGCAGCACGAATTTCTCCCGAAGCGCCTGTTCCGGTGGTGCACGTCAAAACCATCGAAGACCGGGTCGGTGGTGCAGGTAACGTGGCACTCAATATTGCCAAATTGGGCGGCAAGGTGACCTTGTTAGCCGTAGTTGGCGATGATGTCGAAGGCCAGACAATCAAACGCTTATTGGAAGCGGAAGGCGTAACTTGTGAATTCGTGGTTGAAAAGGCCGTACGCAGTATTTGCAAGTTACGTGTTATGGCTCAGCATCAGCAATTGATCCGCGTCGATTTTGAGGATTTGCCGCTTAAATTTGATGAAGAGGCTTTGTTTACGCGGTTGAGTGAGCATTTGTCCGAACATAAAGTGCTGGTCTTGTCGGATTACGGTAAAGGCACATTGGCTAATACCTCAAAGCATATCCGTGCAGCGAAGCAAGCAGGGCTTAAAGTGTTGGTTGACCCAAAAGGCGTGGATTACTACCGTTATGCTGAAGCAGACCTAATCACACCCAATTTGTCAGAATTGCAGGCCGTGGTTGGCGCTTGTGAAGATGAACAGGGACTAATTGAAAAAGGCCGCGAACTATTAGGGCAGCACCAAATCCCCTCGCTGTTGTTGACACGCGGCGAAGCGGGCATGACGTTAATACAGGAAAATGAGGCGCATTCCTTGCCCGCCCAGGCTAAGGATGTGTTTGATGTAACGGGTGCAGGAGATACGGTGATTGCCGTCATGGCGTTAGGTGTGGCTCTCGATATGCCTTTAGCTGAAGCCATGTACTTGGCAAATCTGGCGGGCGGTATTGTAGTGGGCAAATTGGGTACATCAACCGTCTCCATATTAGAATTGTCCCGCGCCATGCACGGCGACAGGGATTCCATGTACGGCATTGTTACGGAAGATGAATTGGCACAGCTTATAGCCAGGGCAAAAGCCCATGACGAACGCATTATCATGACTAATGGTTGCTTTGATTTGCTACATGCAGGGCATGTGGCTTATTTGCAGCAGGCAAAAGCCTTGGGTGATCGGTTGATTGTTGCCGTCAATTCGGACGCTTCCGTTAAAAAACTCAAAGGAGATTCGCGGCCTATTAATGGTTTACAAGAACGCATGACCGTCCTAGCCGCGTTGGCTTGCGTGGACTGGGTGCTTGCATTCGAAGAAGAAACGCCTGAGCGATTGTATTGTAGGTTGTTGCCGGATGTTATTGTAAAAGGCGGTGATTACAGTTCTGGGCAAGTGGCTGGTGGTGATTGTGTCATTAAGGCGGGTGGAGAGGTAAAAATTTTACAGTTCGTCGATGGGCAATCGACAACGGCAATGATTAACAAGGCAAGGGCAACGGAATGATTGTAGTGACTGGCGGCGCAGGGTTTATAGGCAGCAACCTCATACAGGCATTAAACAGGCGCGGCGAAAACAATATATTACTGGTTGATAATCTTACAGATGGCCGAAAGATGCAGAATATCGCCGACCTTAATATTGCTGACTACATCGACAAAACGCAATTTATAGAAAAAATCGACTCGCCAGGTTTTTTTAATAGCATACAAGCCGTATTTCACCAGGGTGCATGTTCCGCAACCACCGAATGGGATGGTCAGTATGTCATGATGAATAATTATGATTATTCCAAACGCCTCTTGCATCGTTGCATCCAAAGCAATATACCCTTTATTTATGCCTCATCCGCTTCTGTGTACGGGACTGGCAAACAGGGCTTTCGCGTAGACCGTAGCTGTGAGCGCCCTATCAATATGTACGCTTATTCAAAATTCCAGTTTGATCAATATGTCAGGCAAATATTGCCGGAAACAACAAATCCGGTTGTTGGGCTACGTTATTTTAATGTCTACGGCCCAAGGGAACAGCATAAAGGCGCAATGGGCAGCACCGTATTCCATTTTAATCGGCAAATAATAGAGCAGAAAAAAGCCAAGTTGTTTGAAGGTTGTGACGGTTTTGCCAATGGTGAGCAACTGCGCGACTTCGTTTATGTAGATGATGTTGTCGATGTGAATGTGTGGTTTATGGATCATCCAGGGCAGCGCGGCATTTATAACGTGGGGACAGGCAAGGCCGAAACATTCAATGCGGTTGCCCAAGCCGTTATAGCTTGGCACAAACAAGGGAGCATTGAATATATTACCTTCCCAGAACGTTTGCAGGGCGCATACCAAAGTTATACCCAGGCAGATATTTCGGGGCTAAGGCAAGCAGGCTATGACAAGGATTTTTTGGATGTTAAGCAAGGTGTCGGAAGATATTTGGAAAGCTTGAATCCCTAAAGTGACTTATCTTTATTACGCAAATCTGTCGCTATGCAGGGAGGGTAAACTGCGTTGTCGTTTGCCCTCCTCTTGCAGCCAGGTCAATGCCGCTACGATTTCGGTGTCGTCGATTTGCTCGTTCCCAAGCTCTGCTTGGGAATGTTGTTTTGCAAGCTAGAGCTTGCTTTGTTGGTTCCCAATCTGGAGATTGGGAACTAGCCCATTTTCACCTATTGACTCGTAGCTTGGATGGAACTCTGCGTAATCCGAGGAATATGTTAGTCCGATTATCCCTACGTTTCATCCAGCCTATCTTGCTACATAACTATTCGTCATTTATAAGCAAAACAAATAATCCGTCCATCTGTCCATGGTTTAATGGTAACTTTTCTGAATCCCATAATTTCAGTTAATACGTCGTTCATGCCCTTAATGTTTGGCGACCAGTAGTTAGTTCGATCATTCCTAAGCCGTTTTGGATGTAATTCAAAAAGGGCTTTAGATTCATCTAATTTTTCATAAGTCGTATCGATGATAAGCAGTTCCCGAGTTACATTGGTTGCTAGTTGTAGTCCGAAAAGTGGGTTTGGCATGTGATACAACACCCCTAGAAACATTACGACATCGTATATTCCCACTGTCTCTGGAGAAATATCAGGTACATCGATTTCCTTAGATTCAACCTTGGAATCCAATATTCTGTGAGCCAAATCAAAGCCTTTTTTAGTGCCCCAGCCTGGCCCACCCCAACAAAAATAATCGGTGGCTAAAACTTGTTTGGCCCCCATTTTTTCTGCAAAAAAAGAGTAATAACCATCCCACGCCCCAATATCCAGGACGCTTTTTCCGGCAAATATCTCAGGCTTAAATCCCCATAATCTTGCTTCCTCTTTGTTTGGGATGCCTTTCTTGCCTTGTGTTGCAAATCCGAAGGTTTCTTTGTCGTAAAAATGAAACCAATTGATTTTATCGATTTCTTCTTGATTGTGCTGCATAAAATACCTTTTGATTAATAAGCTATCTGGAGAGGTTTCCTACTGTTTGCCAGTACAATAAGACGGCTTGAAACCCCGTCTCGCTTATAGCGGAGGAAAGGTAAAAGTAGTTTTTTACTCCGCCAACTGCTGTATCCCATCCAGCAACCATTTGGTTTGCTTGGGGTTGCTAGGCTTAACAAAATGCCAAACTTCCCGAACTTGTCCGGCTTGGGCTTCTCGGTCTTCACGCATGACGGTGTCGAATAGGACGACGACTTCGATTTCGTTGCCGATTTCGCGCACTTCCAGGATTTCGGCTTCCAGTTTCAGGATGTCGGTGTGGTTTTCTTCGGTTGATGCGTTGATTTGGTCTTGTATTTCAGCGAATACTTTGTCTGTGGTCAAACCCCTGATTTCAGCCAAGTCGCGCTCATCCCAGGCTTTCTGCAAGTTTTTGTAAGCGATTTTTGCGCCAGCCAGGAAACCTTGCTCATCAAAACCTTCGGGTATCACGTAAGTGTTGAAACCTGCGTCTTGTTGAACGCTTTGGTCTGACAATTCAGCCGATTTTTTGTTTTTATCAAACAATATGTCAGTATTAAAGCCTGTCGAGCTGTTTTGTGCCGATTGGTCAGGGTGTTGTTGGTAGCTGGAAGAGGTATCTTGATAGCTATCATGGCTGCTTCTACCGCTAGGTTGCCCAAAGATAGGTTGTTGTGCGGATGCCTTACGTGCCGCAAACATTCTGTAAAGGAAAAACGCAATGCCGCCAAAAACCAGCATATCCATAAAATTAAGGCCATGAAAGCCGCCGCCCATGAACATCGAGCCTAATAAGCCGCCGATTGCCAAGCCGCCCAACATGCCCATCAGTCCACGATTTGCCCAGCTTGGACGCGCCGCTGCTGGCGATTGTTTGCCCGCTTGTTGCTGTTGCTGAGTGGCTGACCGCGTTGGGGCTGCCGAGCGTTGGTAAGGCGAGCTATAAGATGACCTGCCGCCAAAAGAGCTGCCGCCTCCGAAACGTCTGGCTTCTGCGTCGTTTAAGCCAGCAAAAACCAAAAACAGTGAAAGTAACGCGCTAAAGAGTATGCCAGTTTGGATTTTCATAATTTCCTCAAAGTTAAATCGAACAACACTAAGATGG
>JABFSV010000289.1 GCA_013140405.1 Methyloglobulus sp.
GGCGATGTCAGCAAAAGCGCCCTGACCATGTTATCCTTCGGTTTGGGTACTTTACCTGCCGTGATGGGTGTAGGTATAATGACCAGCGTACTGACGCGGTTATCAAGAATGCAGCGCTTCAAACAGGTTGTCGGCCTGTTCATGATAGCGTTGGCATTGCTCGCCGCTATGCCGTGGCTTAATCCATTGGCAATAATAACAACACATACAACACACTAGAGAGGCGTCCATGGATTATTTCAAGTCGATTGTAGGGCAATCCCCAGCACTGGATGCGTTAATCCGTAGTGCCAAGATAGCGGCGGCTACTGATGTAACCATACTACTGAATGGCGCGACAGGCACTGGCAAGGAAATTCTTGCAAACGCCATCCAAAAATCAAGCCCTCGTTCTAATAAGCCATTTATTACCCTAAACTGCGCCGCCTTGCCGGAAAGCCTGATCGAGTCGGAACTTTTCGGGCATAGAAAAGGCTCGTTCACCGGTGCCACGGGCAATACAGAAGGCTTGTTCCAGGCTGCTGACGGCGGTACGCTATTCCTCGACGAAATTAACTCCCTGCCCGTTTCGATTCAGGCGAAATTATTGCGCTTTATCGAATCTGGAGAATGTCTCGCTGTTGGCGGCACCGAGGCTTATATGGTCGATGTCCGTATCATTGCTGCCACAAACTCTGATTTGAACCAACAAATTGCTAGCGGCAGTTTTAGGCGTGACTTGTATTTCAGGCTGAATGTAGTGCCTTTAAACCTGCCTCCATTAGCCCAACGTGTTGGCGACATCGAGCCTTTGATAAAGCATTTTATGAAACTGTTTGAGCGTGAACATGAGATGATTGCTCCGCAATTCAGCCCTAAGTCACTAAAATCGCTAAAGGCATACGACTGGCCGGGCAATATCCGTGAATTACGGAACTTGTGTGAAAGGCTTTGTATTTTATTGGCCGGAAAGATAATCGAACCCGAAAACCTGCCATCTGAGTTCAATGCAAACCTAAGCCCTAAACTGCCACAATTTACTCTTCCACCCACAGGACTGGATTTGGATAATCTGGAAGCCAGTTTAATCCAACAAGCCTTGGATCTCACCAAAGGTAATTGCAGCAAATCTGCAAGGTTGTTGGGGCTATCCAGGGATACGATGCTTTATCGAATGCAAAAACACGGATTTGTTGCGTAAAAATTTGCGGGACTGATTAAGAAAGCGACAAATTCAGCGTTTTCGACACCTGATAGTCTGGGCTGTTACATTGTCGCTTTTCCCCATGGCGCGGTAAATAGATAACCGCACCAACTTTGCTAGCTTGGTCTTGTTGCTCTCTAAATCAGCTAGCTGTAGAAACTCCTCTTTCTTGACATATTCCCAGAACCCATCACTACAAAGCACGAATGTCTCGTCCTTGTTTATTGGCGCAAGTATGTTAATGTCTATCGGATGCAACTTATTGACATTAATGCTTCGGGTAAGCTGATTTTGCTCTGGATGCCTAGCCAACTCCTCTTCGGTTATTAAGCCAATATCCAGTAAATCTTGAGGGATTGAGTGGTCACGTGTTCGCCATAAAATTTCCTTTGGGGTCATATGGTAAACCCTGGAATCCCCACAATGTGCGACTACTGTCAGGTTTTCATCCAGGTAGAGTACGGCACAAGTGGTGTATGCGCCATTCGCTAGTTGGTCATCCGCAAATAAAACCCTCATTTCGTCAATGGCGTCGTTAATCCAAGCCAAAAATATCTCACGGGGGTTTTGCGCCATTTTTTTAGAATACGTTTTTGCATATTTGAGCATTCCCTTGCAGAAAAACTGGGACGCTTTTTCACCTGCCTGATGCCCACCCAAACCATCAGCAACTATAAACAACGCATAGTCATTATTGACGATATGCACCATGGCATCCTGGTTAGCCCGCCTGTCGCCTGGGGATGTTAACTGAAAGAATTCAAGATGCATGATGTTGTAATTTTTATTGTGATCTTGCATTAAGCATAGCTTGTTTTAAATCCCGTACTGATTGTGCCAACCCTGAAAATAGCGCCTGGGCAATAATTGAATGGCCAATATTAAGCTCTACAATTTCTGGAATGTAGCATATTGCCGCTACATTATGGACGTGCAAACCATGTCCTGCATTAACTTGTAAGCCGATACTGTTGGCATAATGAGCAGCTTGCCGAATCCGCTCCAGTTCAGCTTGCCTATCCGTAGGCGATTTTGCATCTGCATAACAGCCAGTATGCAACTCAACTACAGGCGCTCCTGCCACTTTGGCGGCATCAATCTGGGCATGGTCGGGCGCTATAAACAGAGACACCTCAATATCCGCACCTGCAAGTTTTTCGCAAGCTGATTGCACGCGCGATAGATTTCCAGCCACATCCAAACCACCTTCCGTCGTCAATTCCTGACGCTTTTCGGGTACTAGGCAACAGGCATGTGGCCTTACTTTGACGGCAATATCGACCATTTCATCCGTCACCGCCATTTCCATATTCAACCGAGTATGGATCATGTCTTTCAGCAAAAAAATATCCCGGTCTTGAATATGCCGACGGTCTTCCCGAAGATGCGCGGTAATGCTGTCCGCTCCATTCTGCTCAGCGACCAGTGCTGCCTGGATCAATTCAGGATATCGGCCTCCCCTGGCTTGCCTAATGGTAGCAACGTGATCAATGTTAACTCCTAGCAGGATCGATTTTTTGTCCATTTTTATAAGCGTTTGACGATATTATTGAAAACTGAACGGCTCTTCAACTGCCTCCCTTGCAAATGGCTGTCTATGACAATCCGCATAAGCATTTTTGCTTCACTTAATACATGAGAGTCATCGAATTGCCTTTGTTCAATTGCTTGCAGCACTGAACCCGAAAACTGTCCATTCGCATCCTCAATCAAGCCGTCGTCCTTATTAAACACATATTTTTTATTGGAAGCTATGATTTTTTCATGGCGCAAATCATAGTTCAGATTAACACCATAACCTATATTGCCCATCAGGTTTAATTCAAAAACCCGTAATGCTGACTCGACATGTGTACCCTGCACCAATTGTGACAAGCATTCCTGATAATCCTCAAAGACCTCTGGGTGGGGATCATCTTTATGCAAGAAACTGCACAACAGTTCATTGACATAAAAGCCACAATACAGAGTCAATCCAGTCAATTCATTGGATAACCCTATCATTTCAGCATTCGTCAATGTTCTTAAATCGGTTTTGCCAACGAACGATAACGACACTGCAACAAAAGGCCGCAATATTCCTACAAACTTGGATTTAGTCTTACGTATGCCTTTTGCTATCAGGGAAATTCGGCCAAAATCACGCGTCAAGGCATCTATGATGAGGCTGGTTTCCCCGTAGTGTTGCTGGTGTAAAATATAAGCGGGCTGAAAATGGACTACCGTCTCACTCATTAAACCCCAAACTTAGCAAGGCGCGTTCGTTATCCGACCAACCTTTTTTGACTTTCACCCAGAGTTTTATAAACGCTTTTTGGCCTATGAGTTTTTCTATGTCGAACCGCGCGTCCGTGCCGATTTTTTTCAGCATTTCTCCTTCCGTACCGATGACGATACTTTTTTGTGAAGCCCGTTCTACCCAGATCACAATATAAATCTTTGTGACATTCGGCAATTCTTCATAGCGTTCGACTTCTACCGTTAGCGAATAAGGTAGCTCATCGCCCAAGCGGCGGGTGAGCTTTTCCCGAACGATCTCGGCACATAAAAAACGCTCAGGCCGATCAGTCACCTGATCTTCAGGATAAATCAACTCGCTTTCAGGCAATAGCGACAGCAATGAGCTTTCTAATTGTTCGAGGTTAGTGCCTTTTAATGCCGAAATAGGCAGTAAACTTTCAAACGGAAAGCGCCGTTGTGCCTGTTCAAAAAAAGCCAAAATATCTGCTTTGTCTTTGATCTTATCGACCTTGTTGACCACCAGGATAACGGGCAACCCAGCCTGTTCCAGTTTTTTTAGGATGATTTCATCGTAATCGTGCCAAATAAGCCCATCAATTAGCCATACGATGACATCAACGCCTAACAGAGCCGTATCGGCGGTGCGATTCAAATAACGATTTAACGCCCTTTGCTCGCTGTGGTGCATGCCCGGGGTATCCAGATAAATCACCTGCCCTGCATCGGATGTACTGATGCCCAGTATCCGGTGGCGAGTAGTTTGTGGTTTACGGGAGGTGATGCTGATTTTTTGTTTCAGCAAATGGTTCATCAAGGTTGATTTACCCACATTCGGGCGACCAATCAATGCGACGTAACCGCAATTCATAACTTAGCCTGCTGGAGTTTAGTAAGCATCATTTCTGCTGCCGATTGCTCGGCTTTCTTTCTGGAAACACCGATCCCCACACAACATTCTGCAATCAAAGGTACACTGCATTTAACCTTAAAGGTTTGTTCATGTGGTAAACCAGACATATCTATCAAGGTATAGTCAGGGAGATCCATTTTCTTGG
>JABFSV010000441.1 GCA_013140405.1 Methyloglobulus sp.
TACGGGCTTGCACGGCTTTTTCTGCCGCTTCTTCCAATGTGTCTGCGGTGATAATCGGTAGGCCGCTTTCTGCGATAATACGGCGGCCTTCTGCCACATTTGTGCCGGATAAACGGACGATCAGAGGAATTTTCATGTCGATTTTTCGCACTGCGTGGACCACACCTTCGGCTATCCAATCGCAGCGGTTAATGCCCGCAAAAATATTGACCAGCATAGCTTTTACATTTTGGTCAGCTAACACCAAGCGAAAGGCCTTTTCAGTGCGTTCTGGTGATGCTCCACCGCCCACGTCCAAAAAGTTGGCAGGTTCGCCACCTGCCAGTTTAATCATGTCCATCGTCGCCATTGCCAGGCCAGCACCGTTAATCATGCAGCCGATGTCGCCATCCAAACCTACATAGCTTAAGCCACGGTCGGCAGCGGCCATTTCCCGTGGGTCTTCTTGAGTTTTGTCGCGCAATTCTGAGATTTTTGGCTGACGAAACAAGGCATTGTCATCGAAGCTCATTTTTGCATCGAGTGCAAGCAGGTCGTTATTGTTGGTAACGACCAGCGGATTGATTTCCAACATGCTGACATCAAGTTCACGCAGTGCGCGGTAGCAGCCCCGGATCGTCTTGACCGCATGGCTCATGATTTCTGCGTCCAAACCGAGGGCAAATGCCATTTGTCGGGCTTGATAATCTTGTAAGCCAACCGCAGGTTCAATGTAGATTTTGGTGATGGCATCAGGGTTCGTCGCCGCCAGTTCTTCAATCTCCATGCCGCCTTGGGCAGAGCCGACCATGACGATACGTTCCGAACTACGGTCAACCAGGAAGCAGAAATACAATTCTTTGGCGATTTCCGTTCCAGCTTCGACATACAGCCTGGCACAAACTTTTCCGGCGGGGCCGGTTTGGTGGGTGACCAATCGCTTGCCCAATAAATGTTCTGCCGCTTCTGCAACTTCATCATGCGTTTTGCAGATTTTGATACCACCCGCTTTGCCGCGAGCGCCAGAGTGAATCTGAGCCTTCACAGCCCAGACATGTCCGCCTATGTCCCGTGCGCGTTGCACGGCATCTTCGGGGCTATAAGCCAAGCCGCCTTCGGCAATTTTAACGCCGTAAGCACTTAATAGTTCTTTTGCTTGATACTCATGAATATCCACGGCATCTCCCTTGTTGGTTCTGTAGTTATTGGGTTTTTGCAGCGATAGCTTCGGCTGCTCTTACGACATTATTTGCCATTTTCTCGGAAGCGGCATCAATCAGCCGACCATCCAAAGCGGCTGCGCCTTTACCTTGTGCGGCTGCTTCTTGCAATGCTTTTAGGATACGCTTGGCTTTTTCGACTTCAGCAGGGGGTGGTGTGAACACCTCATTTGCCAGTTCGATTTGTGAGGGATGGATTGCCCATTTGCCTTCACAGCCTAAGGCAGCAGCCCTTTTTGCAGCAGCCTTGAAGCCGTCAGGATCTTTAAAGTCGCCAAAAGGGCCATCAATAGGGCGCAAGCCAAAGGCACGGCAAGCTACCGTCATCCGGCTAATCGCTGCATGCCATTGGTCGCCAGGATAATCAGGATTCAAGCCACCGATATTGGTTGTCCGTGCGCGATTACTGGCGGCATAATCTGCAACGCCAAAGTGTAGCGCTTCAAGTCGTCCACAAGCACCATTACGGGCGATGTCTTCGACGTTTGCCATGCCCAGAGCAGTTTCAATTAGGGCTTCGATACCTATCTTGTTTTTCAAGCCCTGTTGCATTTCCAGTTGGTTCAGCATAGCTTCAACCATGTACACATCCGCATAAACGCCCACTTTAGGGATCAGTATAGTGTCTATTTTAGAACCTGCCTGTTCGACCAAATCGACAACGTCACGCACCATGTACTGCGTATCCAACCCATTGATGCGGACAGAAACTGTAATGCCATGGCTTTTCCAGTCGATGTCATTAATGGCTTGGATGACATTTTTCCGGGCTTGCAATTTGTCGTCAGGGGCAACGGCATCTTCCAGGTCGAGAAAAATGAAATCAGCACCGCTTTTCAGCGCTTTCTCAAACATATCAGGGTTTGATCCCGGTACCGCCAGTTCACAGCGTTGAACGCGTTGCACTGACGCTGTGTATAAAGTGTGGCTCATTAATACATTCCTATCTGCGCTAGAGGGGTATCATTAAGGATAGCTTGAATTATCGGTAGCTAATCCCATATCAAAATCAACCCGCCATTTTACTTTTAGTGTATACAAAGTCAATTGTTAACGTATGAGTTAAGAAATTGACATCAATTCACTTATATCTTATTATCCGTAGGCTTTTTTATCCGTTTTTATAGACGATTATTTAATAAGGTTTTTGTAGAATGAAAAGAACATACCAGCCCAGCAAAATTAAACGCGCCAGAACCCACGGTTTTCGTGAAAGAATGGCTTCGGTCGGTGGACGTAAAGTGTTGAATGCTCGTCGGGCGAAAGGAAGAGTCAGGCTGACCACTGTGTGACAGAGCCAACACAAGGTTTCCCCCCAGCGTTAAGATTAAAAAAAGCTTCTGAATTTAAAAAGGTTTTTACCAATCCGGTCAAATCAACAGATCGGTATTTTACGCTTTTAGCCACGCCTAGCGATCTGGGGCATCCCAGAATTGGCTTGGCAATTGCCAAAAAGATGATAAAAAAGGCTGTAGACCGAAACGTAATAAAGAGAACTGTCCGGGAAAGCTTTAGGTTACAGCAACACACGATGAGCAGCATTGATATTGTCACCCTTGCACGTAAGGATGCGTTGAATGCGCCGCCGGAGGCATTAAGAAAGTCCTTGGAAAAACATTGGCTTAAATTGGTGTCCAAATGCGTTTCGTGTTGATAGGAGTCATAAAGTTTTATAAATACTTTATCAGTCCTGTACTTGGAAATAATTGCCGCTTCTACCCAAGTTGCTCAACTTATTCCATTGAAGCGTTAAAATTGCATGGTGTACTTAAAGGCTTCTACCTGACAGTCAGAAGATTATTGAAATGTCATCCTTTTCACGAAGGTGGCATTGATCCCGTTCCTGAAAAATTTGGTAATAATAAGAAGTAATGGAAAATATACGATTTGTACTCATCATTGCCTTTGCGATGATATCACTGATGTTATGGCAAGCCTGGCAAGTTGATTACGGCCCCAAACTCCCTATAGCACAAATCGAAAACCCTGCTGTGGCGGATGTAAAAGAAGACCTGCCCACAACTGCCAATGCCCCTGGGCAAGCGCAACCTTCTGTGCAACCAGTGGCAAATGAACCTTTAGCTGCTGCATCTATTGCTGCCCCTGTGGTCACTGTAAAAACCGATGTGCTGTCATTAGAAATAGACATGCAAGGCGGCACTATACAGAACCTGGATTTGCTCCAATACCCAGTCGAAAAAGACAATACGGTTGTTAATGCGATCAGAAAGATGGTCGGTTTGCCGGATGCTGAAAAAAATCGCCAGCCAGTCCGTCTATTTAACAGCAGTCCAGAAAAAATGTTTATCGCGCAAAGTGGTTTGATTGCGGGTAGTGGCTTCGCTGCTGCACCGGATCATCACACCGTTTACGCTAACCAAGCAAGTAGTTACGTCCTCGCTGAGGGGCAAGACAGCCTTAGCGTCCCGTTGACATGGACGGACAACAACGGCCTGATTATTACCAAAGCGTTCATTTTCAAGCGCGGCAGTTACGAGATCACGCTCAATCAAAACGTCAAGAATAACAGTGGCAAAGACTGGTCTGGAAGACAATACAGCCAATTATTAAGGGTGCCGTTTAGCGAAAATTCCGGCAATATGCTAACCGCTGGTATGCGGGCCTATGATGGCGGCGTTGTTTATACCGACAAAGAAAAATACAAAAAAATCGCTTTTGACGATATGGTTGATGATAATCTGGACGTTGCCACCCAAGGTGGATGGGCAGCCATGATTCAGCATTATTTCGCCTCGGCTTGGATTCCACCCGCAGAATCAGAAAACCATTTTTACACCAAACATTTAAAAGATGAACGCTACGTCATCGGCTCTTATTCTCCGCCAGTGACAGTTGCCAACAACACAGAAACACAATTCGTGTCGCGCTTGTTTTCAGGCCCAAAAATCCAGCCTGTCATGGAAAAAGTTGCGCCAGGGCTTGAGCTTACCGTCGATTACAGTGTGTTGACCTTCATCGGCAAACCTATCTACTGGTTGCTCAATAAGATTCATAGCTTTACCAATAATTGGGGTTTTGCGATTATTGGTGTGACTTTCTGTATTAAATTGTTGATGTTCCCGTTGACCCAGGCCAGTTTCATATCCATGGCGAGGATGCGTAAAATCCATCCACGTTTAAAAGAATTGCAGGAGCGCTTCGCCGACGATAGGCCACGGTTTAATAAGGAAATGATGGATATGTACAAAAAGGAAAAGGTCAACCCTTTGGGTGGCTGTTTACCTATCCTGTTCCAAATCCCCGTGTTCATGTCTTTGT
>JABFSV010000236.1 GCA_013140405.1 Methyloglobulus sp.
CATACTGTCGTAATTCATTTATTCAAGTAAGAAATAAACAGTGCCTACCAACTGCGAACAGGCGAATTCCCAAAATTGAACTAGACATTTCAGCTTACGGTTAATCTGCGTGGATTCAAATTGCAATAAACACTTGTTTGTTAATAAATTTAGGCTACGATGAGCATTTGTAATATCTAAATGAATCAAATTGTTGTACATCAAACCAGGCGCTTACTTTACGTTAGACCATGGCGCATAAATTGGTAATGTATGTCGTTTGGGCGGGCCTAGCCCTCGTCGCTGTGCTCCTCATTCTCGACTTGATCTATTTCGTGCATGGTTCTTTCGAGATGTTTCCGACGGAAGAGCGGCAATCTGCGATAAGGCTCACTACTGGCATTCTCGCGGTGATGTTCACACTGGTTGAGGTATGTCTTTTGTTGATGCTGCGGTTCATGAAACGAAAAGCCGCCACCTCTAAATTGGAGCAAACCTAACGTGCCGTTCACCCAGACGCACTGGAAGTATCGTTCCATGTGTCACTCGGCAACAGCCGTGTGACAGTTGGCGCGACATTAGCAGGCCATACGAGATGCGGAACCTCCTAGACTTCGAGAAAGCAGTCGCAAAATTTGATGAGCAACTCAAACCCATAGCGAGTAAGCCGGTTGATCTCGATGACCCTAACTGGGCGAATAAACTGGCAGAATCACATCCACTTGACGAAGCTGGTGTCCGAGTAGAAGCAGAATCCCTGTTAACAGAAGTCACCGACTTCTACCAAAACAGCGATGCGGAAATTAGGCAAGCTATCCGTGCGTTGTTTGAGAAGCGTCATTCATTCGCATGGGCGGCAACGCCCCCCTGGGCACTTGACACAGCGAGCGGGTTTCAACGCCAGTTACTACTTTTCTCCATACTAGACCAAAGCCAAGACACTCGGGACGCTATTCTTTGGTTGCAAGATATTTGTGCAAAGGCAGAGTCTGCCGGTGTCCAGATAAAACCGATCCTCGCAGAAACCGCAAAACTTTCCAGTGCATTTAACAAGTATGGCATGGGTTCAACAAAAGACTTACTGTTGAAGGTGCGCTAATTTCGTTATCAAGTTTCACCCTGTCTGACGGTCTGGTTTTAGGTTTTTCGCGATTTTGTAATATAAACTGACACTGACTATGGCTGTCTGCAATCGTTTCAGGCCGTGTCAAAACGCTAAAAAATGGAAGACTTGAAAAAATTTATCCCACTTAACGCTTATATTTCAATGTAATAATCAATAATTATTCCATAATAATTCGGTGATTTTGTTTAAATATCGGAATTTATTTCCACTTCTAAAACTGACCTAACGTTTTGACACACCCTGGGTCGAAATTACGTCTTCGCTCATCTTTAAATTTTGAAAATAACGACCGTCTGCTAAGTGAAATCAAAAAATTACCGGCAAGGTCTATTTTTTAATTAACATCAGTGAAGTAGGTGCCGCTAGCTACAGACCTGATTACGTCCCTTCTTATTTGCCCGATACAGTGCTTAATCGGCTAATTTCATCACATCCCATGGCGAATTTACCGGTTTATTCGATTCGGCCGCGCCGATTGATACGGTGACTTGGACGGTTTTATTGGCTCTCGCTTTAGGCTTTTTTTGGTTAGGAATAGCAAAGTTCACAGCCGGGTGGGTTTGCAATCAATTTGTAAATGTACTGAAAAAAAATTTTTTTCAACAGATGGTTTGAAGTAAACTTTAAATATAAAAAACCACCTACATTTATTTTTTCAAACCGGAAACAATAGCGTGTGCAGTTTATTATGACTAATTACCTGACATAAGGCCCAGCCATGCACGTTACTTTGGTTAATGTTCAAGTAAAACCCGCTCATATTGAAGATTTTGTTGCCGCCACGCATCTCAATCATGCAGCCTCCATACAAGAACCCGGTAATCGCCGGTTTGACGTATTACAGTCGCCCGAAAATCCAGGCCACTTTGTCCTTTATGAAGCTTATGTTTCCGCAGAAGCGGCGGCGGAACACAAACAAACAGCTCACTATTTAACTTGGCGCAATACGGTGGCGGAGTGGATGACGGTACCACGTCAGGGTGTCCAGTATGAAGGCCTTTTTCCACAAGGATAACACCATGCAGTTTGCTCCATTCTCTATCTCGCGTTTGCCGCGCATATGCTATGGTCGTGGCCGGCTTGGTGAAGTTCCCGCACTCGCGGCGACCTATGGCTCCACGGCTTTGCTGGTGACCGGCAAGCAATCGTTCTGCGCTACTCCACGCTGGCATTCTTTCACCCAGTCGTTAGAAGACGAAGGAATGCGCTGGCAGCACTTTACTGTTTCAGGCGAGCCGTCACCGATCTTAATTGATCAGGCGGTAAGCCAATTTCGAGTAGAAGCAGTCAATGTGGTGATTGCCATAGGCGGGGGCAGTGTGCTCGATGCCGCTAAAGCAATAGCCGGGCTGCTACCGCACGGCAATTCGGTGATGGATCATCTCGAAGGCGTCGGCCGGAATATCCCTTATCACGGTCCCAGTATCCCATTTATCGCGGTTCCCACGACCGCAGGGACTGGCAGCGAGGCGACCAAAAACTCAGTGCTGAGCATGCCAGGCCGTGACGGCTTCAAAAAGTCTTTCCGTGATGAGTGTTTAATTCCCGAATACGCAGTGATTGATCCCGATTTATTGGCGAGTTGTCCACGCGAACTGTTAGCAGCCGATGGTATGGACGCGTTTACTCAATTGTTGGAGTCCTACGTCTCGATCAAAGCTAACCCTTTTGTCGATACGCTGGCTTGGAGCGGAATGTTGGCCGTGAAGGAAGGACTTTTTTCTGCCTGGGAAGGCAAAGAACCGGCTGCCAGCCAAGGTCGTAGCGCTATGGCGTATGCTTCCTTACTTTCCGGTATTACTTTGGCCCAAGTGGGTTTAGGTTCGGTGCATGGCTTGGCTTCGCCATTGGGCGCTTACTTTCCTATCCCCCATGGCGTAGTTTGCGGTACTTTGGTTTCAGCGGCCACTGAAGTCAATATTAAGGCGATGCAAGAACGCGAACCTGATAACAAAGCCCTGGTTAAATATGCACAAGTGGGGCGATTACTGACTGGCCAGACAGAGATGGACGACGCAAACGCCCGACGGTCGTTAATCGCTCTATTAAGCCAGTGGAGCGAACAACTTGAACTGCCTCGACTCCATTGTTATGGGGTTACTCAAGAAGATTTTCCGCTGATCATTGGCAATAGCCGCGGCAGCAGTATGCAAACCAACCCGATCGTGCTGACGGATGCTGAAATCAATACCGTCTTGGTACAACGTATTTAATTCTGCGTTATCGCTTAGTTTAAACTTCGCCATTGTCAAAATTGAAGCAGACATTTGTAATTTTCGAGGATTCTAGAACGGCCACAGTCAGAATAACTTTCTGCCGTTATATTTGAGGCAATTCGGCCCAAGGTTCATCAGGTTGACAAGCCTCGTGATTAGCCTATAATCGAAATAGATAGAAAAATATGATTTTACTTTGTTTACCAACTCGATGTTCCTTCTGTAGTCCCTCGTTCTGTTCTTCAATTTGTAATTTTCAAATTTACCAGCCTTGTTAGAGTCTAATAATAAGTTTCATAGTAGACCGCGTTAACAAGCTTTAATAAAGCTAACTGACTTTGGTCAGTAACTTTTCCCTGTTTTATCGTAATACTTCCCATTTATCACAAAAAGAGACGCATGACCCATTCCAGCAATTACAGCGCTAATTTTCAAGCACAACTTCAAGTCATCCCCCAAAAAATAGTCCAACCTGCTAAAGAAAAATCTAAAGTGGTTATCCGATACAAGCGTAATTGGACAAAAGAGGGGCCAGTGTAATCTTTTTATATCAGGGCGTGTTTAAAGCGTACGTCCGTCCCAGTTTGAAGTGAATACCGACCTTAACCGTTAAACTTACCGTTTCACCAGTATTAGGATTACGTGCAATTCGTGAAGGTCGATGACGCAGCACAAATCGCCCAAGTCCCCTAACTTCAATGCGCTCACCTTGAACCAAAGTATTGACCATCTGATTCAGGATGCAATTTATCGTCATTTCCACATCGCCAAGCAAAAGGTTAGGAAATTTCTCCTTGATCGAAAAAAGCAGCTCGGATTTCACTGCGGCTTTACTCCGTAAACAAAAAGCATAATTTGTTTAATAGGTCACAATGCAACGGCTAGCGAATTGATTAAAAAAAATGTTATTGTTTGGTGAAATATCCAAGCCGCCATGATGGCCACTTTGTAAAATACCCGTTAAACATGATTAATGCGCTTTAACAGGCTTGTAGATGAACACCCTCACCGAAACATTAACAGGTATTGTTAACAGAGTGACTTATCACAATCCCACGACGGGTTGGTCTGTTCTGCGTGTTCAACCTTTTCAGTCGCCTCAACAACAAGAAACCGTCACGGTTCATCAAACGAAAGTATTTGCCG
>JABFSV010000200.1 GCA_013140405.1 Methyloglobulus sp.
GGGACAGGCAATTCATTGGCGGTGATTGTTATCAGGTTCTGCATCCATTCTTGATCCTCTAATTTGTCTTCTATCAAAAAGCACAACTTAGCGCCTGGATAGGGTGGGGCTTCAGCGATCTCGCCAACAAAATCCCGCCCTCCCTTGGTTGGTTTTACAAACAACTGATTATCACAAACAAGGGCTACGACTTTTCCATCGCAATACATTGCATATTCGCCAAACATCTTTCTGCAAGAAATCGAATCAATGCCAGCCAGTTGATCAACAATAAACTTAACAAAGTCTGCATCGGTTGCCATTTGTACTCCAATATCGCCCTGAGGACATTATGTTTTCATCGAAATAGCTTACAACAAGCTGCGGCTTTCCACCTCACTTTCAACTTGGTTATCAACCTTTGGAATTCAGCTTAATCAAGATAAGACAACCTTCTGCAAAGATTATTTTTATAGCATTAAGGAGTAACTCCAAGTTATTTCATATCAAATAGCAATCACAGAGTCCATTACAGTTTTGCACCAATATTAATCACAAACACCCCTTTCGCACCAAATAAGTGCAGAACTGGTCAGCAACTTCCTTCCATCCGCTTTAATCTCAAGGTTTCATTTGTTTGTCACAATTGGCACAGTCTGTGCTTTAACTAATTCAAGCGAACCCCTTTGTACCCAAACGGTTCCTCCCTAACAGAGGAAAGAAATTCCTGGTTCTCTTGGTTGTTAACTTGATTAAGGAGTAAATATGAAACTGATAACCGCAATTGTTAAGCCTTTTAAACTCGATGATGTTCGTGAAGCGCTTTCAGATCTCGGAGTATCTGGTGTAACGGTAACAGAAGTAAAAGGCTTTGGCCGTCAAAAAGGGCACACCGAGTTGTATCGCGGTGCTGAATATGTCGTTGATTTTTTGCCCAAAGCCAAGGTTGAAGTCGCCGTCACAGAAGCATTGGTCGATCAGGCTGTGGTTGCGATTAGCAAGGCAGCCAATACCGGAAAAATAGGCGACGGCAAAATTTTTGTAACTAATTTGGAACAGGTTATTCGGATTCGTACCGGAGAAACTGGCGAAGAAGCGCTTTAAGGGGGAATGAGATGAAAAAAAGTTATTCGGGTTTTTTGGGCATGATTGGGCTGTTGCTCTTGATTGGATTTTCGAGTGCTGTGTCCGCTGAAGAAGTAACCGCAGCGATTACGCCAACGGTCAATAAAGGTGATACGGCGTGGATGATCGTAGCGACTGTCCTGGTCATTTTGATGGTGATTCCAGGATTGGCATTATTTTATGGTGGTATGGTACGCGCCAAAAATATGCTGTCGGTGTTAATGCAGGTTTTCATTATCTTCTCAATGATGGCGATATTGTGGGCAATCTATGGCTACAGTGTCGCCTTTACCGAAGGCAATGCCTTCTTTGGCGGTTTTAGTAAGATGTTCCTGCTTGGCATCACGCCTGACTCCATGGCGGCGACATTCAGCAAAGGTGTATACATCCCTGAATATATCTACGTGGCTTTTCAGTTAACTTTCGCCGCTATTACGCCAGCCCTTATTGTTGGTGCTTTCGCCGAGCGGGTTAAATTTTCGGCTGTGTTATTGTTTATGTTCATCTGGTTCACTTTTTCTTACCTGCCGATGGCACACATGGTTTGGTATTGGACAGGCCCTGATGCTTACACCGATGCTAAAGCGGCGGAAGCAGCCGGTGCAACGGCGGGATTTTTATTCCAAAAAGGCGCATTGGATTTCGCGGGCGGCACCGTAGTACATATCAACGCCGGTATCGCAGGCTTGGTCGGCTGCTTGATGATAGGCAAACGCATTGGTTTCAAAAAGGAATCGCTGGCACCGCATAGCGTGACGATGACTATGATTGGCGCATCATTACTTTGGGTAGGTTGGTTCGGTTTTAACGTAGGATCTAACCTTGAAGCTAACGGCTTATCCGGTTTGGTTTTCATAAACACCTTACTTGCCAGCGCAGCAGCAACCTTGTCCTGGATGTGCGCTGAGTGGGTCATGCGCGGCAAACCTAGCATGTTGGGCGGGGCTTCTGGCGCTGTTGCGGGGTTGGTTGCCATTACGCCAGCTTGTGGTTGGGCAGGGCCGATGGGTGCTATTGCCCTGGGGCTTGTGGTTGGCGCAGTCTGTTTCTGGTCAGTCACTGGACTGAAAGCGAAGTTGGGTTATGACGATTCCCTGGATGCTTTCGGTGTCCATGGTGTCGGCGGAATAATCGGCGCTATTGGCACCGGCGTTGTCGCCAGCCCCAGTTTGGGTGGCACAGGTGTTTGGGATTATGTGGCAAATGGAGTCGCTGAATTTAGTATGGCTACTCAAGTGACCAGCCAATTATGGGGTGTTGGGGTGTGTATAGTCTGGTCTACAACTGTTTCTTACATTGCTTTTAAACTCATAGACGTATTGATAGGTCTTCGGGTGGCTGAGGAAGTCGAGCGCGAAGGTCTGGATATTTGTGAACACGGCGAGTCTGCTTACCACAACTAATTGACTTATAAGTTGTAAATTGACCTAACTATTAACTTTACAAGCTGGGGTGACGAAAGAAACCCCAGCACAAAGTAAGATGTCCGTAGGGTTCTTTACCTCTCCCCAAACGGAACAAACTACCCGGGCATTCGAACATCAACCATAGAATTAATTGCCTAGCCCGTCTTAATCCCTGAACAATCAATACTAAATCGCTCCACCTGCTCACCCAACTTCAACGCTGTCAACTGTCCACCCCACAGACATCCGGTATCAATGGCGTAGCAATTATGGCCTTCGTAGTAACCCAAACTGGACCAATGCCCAAAAATAATCCGCATATCCGAATTTTTTCTATCCGGCACTTGAAACCAAGGCATCAAGTTGTTGGGCTGTGATCCTGGCGGCCCGTTAAAGTTAAAATCCAGCCGACCCTCAGCATCGCAATAACGCATTCGGGTAAAGCAGTTGATGATAAAGCGTAAGCGGGAAGTGCCGCGCAAGATAGGCGACCAAATATCAGGCTTATTGCCATACATGGCCTTCAAAAGGTTTTTGTAGTCCTTACCCTGCAACGCTTTTTGTACTGTTTCAGCCATTTTCTTGGTCTGGTAAAAATCCCATTGCGGCGGAATACCAGCATGAACCATACAAAAATGTTCGTCGTGATGGAATAAAGGACGATGCCTTAGCCAGTCAATTAACTCGTCCCTGTCTGGCGCAACCAGCACCTGATTGAGCGCTTCCTTTTTATTGCTTGATGGCACTGAACAGGCAGCGGCAAGCAGGTGCATGTCATGATTACCCAATACCGTGATAGCTGAATTACCTAATGACTTAATAAACCGTAAGGTCTCCAGTGACTTAGGCCCACGGTTAACCAGATCACCCACAAGCCAAAGCTGGTCACTGTGTTCGTCAAAAGCAATAAAATCAAGTAGCCTCAGCAATTCATCGTAGCAGCCTTGCAAATCGCCAATTGCATAAATCGCCATCTAGCTAGTGCAATGTTCTTGGGATGGACAAGGTGAACTGGGGTATGGTGGCATTAAAATTTACGCCTTCATCGGAAACCATAGTGTATTGGCCTTGCATGGTGCCAACTGGGGTCTCCAGCATCGCGCCACTGGTGTAACGGAACGATTCACCGGGTTTCAAATAAGGCTGTTCACCGATTACGCCTTCACCCCTGACTTCCTGGACTTTGCCGTTGGAATCAGTAATCAGCCAGTGCCGATTCAATAATTTTGCCGGAATCATACCCGCATTCGTGATAGTAATGGTGTAAGCAAACACATAACGGCCTTCATCGGGCGACGATTGCGCCTCAATAAAATGCGGGGTTGCTTCAACTAAAATTTTGTTTTTTTCGGTCATTATCGGATGATATGGCTTATTCGCTGTTTGTTATAATTCAGCATATTAATATTAAGGTCGCATTTTATATCAAAAATCGACTGAAAAATAATTCACACACAGCGTCAGCAACAGGATTAAAACATTGCATATTCATATTCTAGGCATTTGCGGTACTTTCATGGGCGGACTTGCGCTAATTGCGCGGGAACTGGGCTATGAAGTTTCAGGCTCCGACCAGAACGTTTATCCACCCATGAGCACCCAATTGGAAGAGCAAGGTATCCAGTTGATGGAAGGCTACAAGGCTGAAAACTTGGCTAACAAACCCGATCTGGTCATCATAGGCAATGCCATATCACGGGGCAATCCCGAAGTGGAAGCAGTCCTAAATCAGGGTATTCGCTACGTATCCGGCCCACAATGGCTATCCGAACACGTCTTACAAAACAAATGGGTATTAGGCGTTGCAGGTACGCACGGCAAAACCACCACCACCAGCATGTTGAGCTGGATACTGGAACACCAAGGCTTTAAGCCTGGCTTCCTTATTGGCGGCATCCCGATGAATTTCGGCATTTCCGCCAGATTAGGTGAATCGGATTTTTTTGT
>JABFSV010000099.1 GCA_013140405.1 Methyloglobulus sp.
AGCGTATCGGTTATTCCCGATCTGTGCAATTCGGGAAGCAGACGATCAAATTCATTTTTGACGACTTCATAGCATTCGCAGACCCGCGCTTCCAATCCTGGCCGATCTACAACCGTAATGTGGCCTCGTCTGTATTCAATCAATCCGGCTCGGTGTAATTTTCCAGCCGCCTCCGTCACACCTTCACGGCGCACGCCTAGCATATTGGCGATGAGCTCCTGGGTCATGCTTAACTCGTTGCAAGCAAGTCGGTCAAGGCTTAGCAATAGCCAGCGGCATAGTTGTTGATCTACGGAATGATGCCGATTGCAAACCGCTGTTTGCGACATTTGAGTAATAAGGGCTTGGGTATAGCGTAACAACAAACGGAGCGTTGCCCCATTCCGTTGGAACTCCTCCTGTATGAATCGCGCACGCAACCGATAAGCATGCCCCGCGCTTTGTACAATTGCCCGATTTGGCATAGTACCGCCACCCATGAACAGCGCAACGCCGACAATACCCTCGTTACCTACCACGGCAATTTCCGCCGACGCGCCATTTTCCAAAACATAGAGTAACGAAACGATGCAGTCGGTAGGGAAGTAGGCATATTGTAATTCGCCACCTGACTCATATACAACGTCACCCAGTGGCATTTTTACCAATTCGAGATGGGGAAAAAGGCGTTCGTATACCTCTGTAGGCAAGGCATTGATCAGATGATTTTGGTGCGGGTTTTGCGGATCTGTCATAGAAAATATCCTTAGATGTTAGCCAAGAACAAATGACCGCTTAAGTACGGCTTAGATTAAATTTCAAAGTTGAACGCCAGTTTATCAAAAACTAGCGCAAAACCTATGTGCTGCATCGTACACATAAGATGTAAGATTTTCTAGAGTTGTTTACTGTATTCTGGAGAATATTGTAAATGAACATACATCAACATCCCCGCCTTTACCCTACTCGATCGGAAAGAACCACCGCAACTTATATGCCAAAACAAAAAACTGAAAAATTTGGATAACTCAAGCCTATCTCTGAATCCAGCCTTATGTACGTTACCGCACAGACGATGAATGACCTGTGCGGTTAAACTCAGCCAGCATGTAATTGAAATACCGAATAATATGTCCTTAAAAACAGGTTATCCAGCGGGATGATGTGGGCATAATTGTCTTTCGAGGCCAATTAACCGAATTTAATGTAAACCGTGGTAAAACCCCTCTATAGCCGTAGTTATTTATTGTTGCGGCATTTTTTTCAAATGCCCAGGCTGGGCTTATCCGTTGCAGAAAATTTTTTTAGCTATCAACCATAATATTATCAATAACTTGATTCCATCAGACATTCTTAAAATGAAATCAAAGAAAACCAAATCATGCTAACAGAAACCACTTCAGCTTCCAGCTTAGGTACTGCCGCTATTGAGGCATCTTCTATTCCGTCGTCGTTGGACAACGCTATCAACAAAGCCAAGACGCAATTGCTCAGCTTGCAACATGATGAAGGCTATTGGGTCTTCGAACTTGAAGCAGATTGCACTATTCCTTCTGAATACATCCTGATGATGCATTTTATGGATGAAATCGACGAAGCGCTCCAGGCCAAAATAGCCAATTTTCTGCTCTCACAACAAAGCGCGGACGGTAGTTATCCCCTTTATAAAGGCGGAACTGGTGATCTTAGCTGCACTATCAAGGCCTATTACGCCATGAAAATGGCGGACTATCCACTCCATGCGACCCACATGAAGAAGGCACGCGAGTGGATACTAGCTAAAGGCGGTGCAGCCCAGTCCAATGTCTTCACGCGTATCATGATGGCAATGTTCGGGCAGATCCCCTGGCGTGGTGTACCTTACATGCCCGTGGAAATTATGCTGCTCCCCAAATGGTTTCCGTTCCACCTGGACAAAGTATCCTACTGGTCGCGTACCGTGATGGTGCCGTTGTTCATCCTAAGCACTTATAAAGTTAAAGCTCGCAACCCCAAAAAAATCGGTATTTCTGAACTGTTTATTACCCCGCCGAATCAAGAAAGAAATTATTTTGCCCACGTCAAAACACCGCTTGGCAGGGCAATCCTGATTGTAGAGCGAATGGCACGATTGCTAGTAGAACCGCTGATTCCTGCTTTTGTCCGTCGTAAGGCAACCGCCAAGGCTCAGGACTGGTTCATGCAGAGATTGAATGGTTACGATGGTTTGGGGGCAATCTTTACGGCGATGGTCAATGCCTACGAAGCCATGGATTACCTGGGCATTCCCGCCGACAATGAACAACGGCGAATAGCCAGAATAGCCATTGAGCGCTTGCTGGTCATAAAGGATGATTTGGCCTACTGCCAACCCTGTGTTTCCCCGATATGGGATACGGGGCTGACAGCTTTAGTCCTTCAGGAAGTTGACAAATACGAGACCAATCCACAAACTCAGCTTGCCATTAAATCAGGCTTGCAGTGGTTAGCGACCAAGCAATTAAGGGACGAACCAGGCGATTGGCAAATCCAACGCCCCAGCCTGCCGGGAGGCGGCTGGGCTTTCCAGTTCGGTAACAGCTATTACCCGGATGTAGACGATACGGCGGTAGTAGCCCTTGCACTGATTCAGGCTAACGACCTCAAGTTTGCTGAGAATATTGACCGTGCGGGTGTCTGGATTGCGGGTATGCAATCGCGCAATGGCGGTTATGGCGCTTTTGATGCAGACAACGATCATCACTATCTCAACCATATTCCCTTTGCCGACCACGGTGCTTTACTTGATCCACCGACCGCCGATGTCAGCGGCCGATGTATAATGTTCCTGGCTAGGCTTGTCAATCAGCACCCGGAATATCGGGCGGTCATCGACAACTGCATCGCTTATCTGCGTAAGGAACAGGAAACAGACGGCTCCTGGTTTGGCCGCTGGGGCACCAATTACATTTATGGCACTTGGTCAGTGCTGACTGGCTTTGAATCCGCAGGCGTTCCGAAGAACGACCCAAGTATCCGTAAAGCTGTTGCTTGGCTAAAAAATAAACAGCGTAACGACGGTGGTTGGGGCGAGGATAATTACAGTTATCACGGCAACAATATCCGTGGCGTATTTTATACCAGCACAGCATTCCATACCGCTCTTGCGCTCTTGGCTTTGTTGTCGGCTGGCGAAGCAGGTTGTCCTGAAGTAGGCGCTGGGGTGAGTTATCTGCTAAAAACCCAGCAGGCCGGCGGTTTTTGGGAAGATAAAAATTTTAATGCGCCGGGCTTCCCCAAGGTTTTTTACCTGAAATACCACGGTTACGACAAATTTTTTCCATTATGGGCATTAGCTCGATATCGTAATGAGATTACGCCTAATCGCCTCCAAAACTAATCCCCAATAACATGGATTGCTTTCGTGTAATTTGTCACATGCGAAACAATTGTTAAGAATCCTTGTTCGCACCGCCTTTGGCGGTGCGAACAAGGATTTTGAGAACTCCTAAACTTCTGTTTTGTATGGCTTGAGAAATAATTTAGTTCGCTGGTGGTTCTGCAGGTGGGGTGACAATCACTGTGGTGCTATCGCCAGTTTTACCGGCCTCACCCTTTTTGCCAGTGTCACCTTGAACGCCAGCTTCACCCTGGCTGCCTTGGGCACCTTCAACACCAGGCGCTCCCTCGACTCCTGGGGCGCCTTTAGCACCGGCAGGGCCAGGAGGGCCGGCAGGAACATTAACTACTGTGGGTTTTTGGTCGCAAGCGGTAAGGCTTAGTAGCGCGGTTAATAATGCTGAAATTATTATTGAACGGTTCATAGTGAATCCTTTAAAAAATGGAATAAAGTGTACGGACGTCTCCGAAATAGCTTAATAAAGCAAACTCGACTTTGAGAAGTCGTATTCGGCAGATCCATAGTCTAGGCGTGTATCATTTACATTTCTGTACGCTAGCGTACATAGATGCAGATGATATTTTTCTGTGTTTTTAAATAAAAAACAGATTCAACCACAAAAATATGTTAGGAACTGAGGATAACCAATTCCTAACGAGCTGTATCGCACATTATCAATAATGTTTGTAATTTAAGGCTATAAACTATGCCGGTGTTGCATCCAACACCCTATCCAATGAGCGAATATGGTCATGTTGGGCAGGTAGCAATTTTGTTTCAATCAAGGCACGAACTTCTGCGGACAGCGTAGTATCTTTTAACGCGTCTTCATAATCGCCTTGGCCATTTTTTTCGCCTTCAAGCAACACCTTAATTGTCGATTGTTTACCCAGCAAGCTTGCACCATCAAGGACGAGCTTAGCCCAACTTCCCCAAGCGCCAGTCCCTTTTTGGGGCAATCCTCCCATCTTAACAATTTGGGCTTCTAAACTGGCCACTGCTGCTTTATGGCTCTTCAAAATAGGCATTATTGAATTTGACATGAACTGGCCACCCGTCACTTTAAATTTCTCTAAAGCATCTTGATAAGTTTCTGTTGCCGATAATTCATCTTT
>JABFSV010000501.1 GCA_013140405.1 Methyloglobulus sp.
ATCTTTGTCCTATGGCGGTATTGGGTACTGGGCTAATGATCGGGGCGGCAATAAACGGGGTTTGCGGGCCAAGCTTTAGCGCACGGGTGTTTTGCTCTGCACACCCGTGTGCCAAGATGATAAGGGCGGTCGACAATAAGGCTTTCAATAATCCTGGACGTGAATCTGGCATGTTAATTCGGGGATAATTTTTACCTAAGGTTAGAAAGTTAGTTGCGATTGTACAATGCAATCCCCTCAACAAAGCAGGTAAATTTCGGGCTTAAAAACCCAAGCCCACTAAAGCGTGTTACGCGCCTAAACCAACCAAGTCACTACCTCGCTTTAATTTTTCTGGCTTTAGGCAATTCCAACGTCCGCTTTGTTTCGAATGCCATGGGCTGCTCCTGGCCGGTCTTACAGGAATGGTTGATTTGAGCCAATGTCTGCAATAGAGAAATCAATTTATTCTGAAAGATGCATCCATATCCTATTGATTTTAATTTATATATTTTTAGGCTGTTCGTTTACGCTTAATAGCACCTGATTGATAACTGTAGCTGAAATACGAAAATCTGAGGCATGCAATACTTCAAAAGCCTCCCGTGCTGACGGGATCAAGCCTTGTTTCTTAGCCATGCCAATTACCGCTGCCGTTCCGACAACACTTAAGCCTTTTTCCTTCGCCACGACTCGCCCCGTCCTCTCATCCATAATCAACAAGGATTTATCGGCATAACTTAAACATAGATTGATACAGTCGGTTTCGCCAACGTCCAGGTCAATATCCAATAGTGGTGGGATTGGCTCAGGCCAGATTTTTAGCCATCCTGCTTCGATGCTATGAGCGATAGCTTCCTCTCCGGTTGCACCCACACCCGGCAATACTTCATTTTTTACCGACTCAGGCATGAAAACAGTCCCAAAAAACTCAGGCAACCACGTCAACCCGTCTACGATGGCCAGCCCGATCAATGGGCTGGCATCAATGACAACCAATCGACTCACAGGGGTTGGTTATGCTTGTTTCAACCATTGGTCGAGGGTGTCCATGTCCTGTTTTACTTCATCAGCCGTTTGGTTGATGATGGGTATCCCCAAGCGTGAAACATGTGAGATAAAGCCAGCCAATGGCAGATCCGCCAACCTTGCGGAACGTGCTATTGACAATTCACCGTCCCTGAACAATGCGGTTGCCAGTGCCTTGCGTACACCCGGCAAATCGATGATTTTGGATGATTTGAGACCGACCATTAAGGTGTCGGGTTCGTTTCTGTTCATCACCAAAACCAAATCATCGTGCGCCATCCGCAAAGCCTCGCTCGGGTTATTTTTTAAGCCACTGACGTTAACTGTTTTCATGAGTTTATCTCATAGGAATTAAGCATAGGCATATTATAAGGGCATATACTATTATTGCTAGTGCTATTTGCCGACCGAAAGTGACCAATAAGAAACCGGTCACTTTCGATTCAATTCAGTTAAACCTCTGTTTGTTCGGCCATTTCCAAAGCATCATCGACTTCGATACCGAGATAGCGTACCGTGCTTTCCAGCTTGGTATGCCCCAGCAGCAGTTGTACCGCCCGAAGGTTCTTTGTCCTTCGGTAAATCAGTGAGGCTTTGGTGCGCCTAAATGAATGCGTCCCGTAATCGGCAGGGTTCAATCCGATGCTCGCGACCCATTTCTCGACAATCCTGGCATATTGCCGGGTGGTGATATGGGGCGAACCGTGGATTCTGCTGGGGAACAGGAAATCCTCGCTTTTGAGTCTAGCGTTCTTGATCCAGTCCATGACTTAGGTACGCGTTGGTTCGGTGATTTCAAACTGTACCGGCTGGTGGGTTTTCTGTTGCATGACCATCGCCCGTTTCGTTATCTGGTCGCCGTGGGCGACATCCCTGACCTTTAACTTTACCAGGTCGCAACCCCGGAGCTTGCTGTCGATGGCCAGGTTGAACAAGGCAAGTTCCCGTAAACACTTGCCTAATTGCAGCCGGATGCGGATTTCCCAAACCTCCTTAAGTTTCAAGGGTGGTTTCTGACCCAACAGCTTGCCTTTGTTCCAAGGCTCTTTAGCGGCGGGCTTACCTTTTTTTAATTCGGCTTGTGGGTTGAATTGGGGGTCGAGCGTAAGTTCTGTGTTCATGGCACATACTCCATTTTGGCTAGGGGAGTATGTTTGACTGGATTGCCTATTCAAATGTTCTCGATACCAGACACTAAGCTACTGCACTTTTTGCTCTATGCATTTTAGGATAAAACGACCCACACCGGTCTTTGAAGGATGGCTTTCAAAAGCACCATTAGCAGACCTTTAACGTTAATGGGAGCATGGGTAAAGGCTTGCCATTGATAGCCGCAGCGGCGCTGCCTAACCAGGAGTGGTCCCTGGGCTATAGGGATTGACATCTTCATACACCCGCCGCCCCTTCCAACCGGCAAATGCGGTTTCGTTGAATGGCAGGCCATTGTCTATGGCGTGTTCATAGCAACCCCTAAAAACGCGGGCGGTGCGGAACGCATGGAGTTCATCGTCGGCCGTCACCGCCGCCACGTTGCCCACTTGAAAGGTCTTGACCCTCGACTTTCCGTTGTCCACCCAAAACACGGTATAGCAAAGGTAGTGTTTGTTTTTGCGGCGGGCATATTTGACGACCCTGGAAACGCCTGTCAAGCCTGTGGTGACCTTACGTGCGGGTGGGCTGGGCAGACGGTAACGCAGGTTGCCACCCTTGAGCACCACCAGCATTTGGTCACGCCAAGCGATGGCGGCGGCCAAGGACTTGCCCTTGCCGCCCCACAGCTTATGGGAAAAATACCGGCTTTTTTCTTTGCCCTGCCTGACGATACGGACTTGGTAACCCAATGCATCAGGTTCGGTGATATGCTTGTTGCTTGCCATTTCAGCCTTAATAGCATAACCCCCGATAGCCACCGCAATTAAGCCAGAACGATGCAAGCCTCAACGCGCACGGCTTTCCAAAGCCAATTAGGGCTGGACTGTTAAACATTACAAACCAGCCGCCTTATCGCCCAGCAATTTCTCAACCAACCCCCTTATTTCCTGGGCTTCACCGGGCCTAAAGCCCAGGTGGACATGGTGGACGATGCCCTTGCGGTCAACAATATAAGAAGACGGCATGGCTTTTACGTCAAAATCTTTCGCGCATTGTTTGCTGTTATCGGCGGCAATGTTAAAGCTGGCGGGGTATTTGGCCAAGAAGGCCTTGGCATCCGTTGCGTTTTCATCCAGGTTGACGCCGACAACCGTCAAGCCTTGGTCTTTGAGCTGCCCGTGCAGCTCGTTCAGGAAAGGGAAGGATTTGGCGCACGGCCCGCACCAGGAGGACCAAAAGTCCACATAGACGACGTTGCCACGGTATTGGCTTAAACTAGAGGCTTGTCCGCCGTCCATCGGGGACAAGGCGCAGTCAGGGGCGGCATCGCCTACGGAGACCGCCAGGGCTGTATGGGCAGACAAGCTGAATACCACCCCGGCACCTGCTGCCAAGATACGCTGGATAAAAGACAACTGCCCGTACCAACGAGGCAAACGGGGGCTTTGATGGCTTGCATTGGTTTTATTTCGGCTACTGTTAGCAAAGGCTAACAGGGGGGATAGTGGGTTTGGCAACATAATTGTCCTTTGGGGCTGATTGGGTAAAGTAAATGGGTGATTGGATTTGTCTTCCGGTCAACGTACAGGATCAATAGAACCGCCCAGCAACGCCAGCAAGCGCCCGAGCTTTTCATCGACCTGTGCCACGGATGCCTTGAGTTGCGCCAACTCCTCGTGAAGCTGTTGGTTGTTTTCATGAAGATGTTGGAAATGCACCTGGAAATAGCGGGGTCTTGGATAACAATCGATTAAATCGTCATCGTTACTAAGATGACGGTCGTTATCAGCCCTGTTTGCTTGGGAGTATGCGCGGGTGGGCGCTTGTGAAAATTTTACTGATTGCATATCGACTTTCTCACATATTGTCAGGGTGTTTTTGTAGGTTGTTCAACAAACTGGGATGTCATTCATTTTTCCCCAAAGTAATGCCGGTTGGGTAAGGTAAACCCAACCGGGTAGTTCTGCTGCGGCAACCAGGTTAAGGATGTGCCCCGATCCCGTAGCCCCGGGCGTTATTTCAAAATCAGCAACACGCACCGGTGGTCGCCGTCCAGCCTACACGCATGATAAAACCATAAAAGCCATGCGAACCCGCTGGCGGGTACAACGTAAACTGCTTAACAATCGGGTTGCCCTATTAGGCAACTTTTGTTATGTAAATACCGATCAGCTATCACAGCAGGGAACTTCATTGCGCTGGGATCTTCTGCACAAATAGGATTTACCCATTTAGTAACACCCACAACCACCGCCCTGTGCCGCATTACCACCCGCCGCCGCCTCGCGGCTACCATAGTTGTGTGCCCTGAGCGCACTTTGCAAAGGGTATGGGTCTAACGC
>JABFSV010000112.1 GCA_013140405.1 Methyloglobulus sp.
AGGCGACGACATAACTCAATGACAACAGAAATGCCCGTGCCGTAGTGATATTGTGGCCACGGCCTACGATGATGCCGGACAAGATTGGGATCATAGGGAAAACACAAGGGGTGAGCGACAACAGCAAGCCAAAACCAAAAAAACTGACTAGCGTGCCCCATAAGCTATCGTTATGTAACGATTGGGTAATCTGGTCTTGCTCAGACAGCGGCGCAGTTGGTTGGGTTGAGTTCCCCGTAGATGACATAGATGCGGCCTGGGGTAGTTCCAGTTCAACAGTTTTGTCCATCGGTGGATAACACACACCTCGGTCAGCACAACCTTGGTAATAGGCTTTCAACTTGATTTGCTGCGGGACAGTATCTGAGCGGATGAGTGGAATATCGACTGCGACTTCACT
Source organism: Methyloglobulus sp. (assembly GCA_013140405.1). GTDB lineage: Bacteria > Pseudomonadota > Gammaproteobacteria > Methylococcales > Methylomonadaceae > Methyloglobulus. The sequence continues at coordinate 401 of JABFSV010000112.1, forward strand.
GTGAAAGATTTCCACATGCCCAAAGGCTTCATCTTCTTTTGGTGTACCATTCGGCAGGGAATAAGCGCCTAATTTCACCTTATCCGAACCAATAAGTTCTAACTTAAATTTTTCCCGATACAGGTAATAGCCTTCTGCCGGCAACCAACTAACATGAAGTGTGCTGGGGTCTTTTACCGTGGCAGAGAATTGAAATGCTTGGTCTGGCGGCAGCAGCTCGGCTTGGAATAGATTGGACTTTAATCCAGAAATGCCTTTCACCAAACTATCAACAGGTGAAACATTGGCGGCAAGCGTAGACGTGGGCAGCTTGATGTCTAAAGCCTTTTCTTGAGGCGGATAACACACGCCAATGTCAGCACAACCTTGGTAATGGACAACCAACTGGGTCGCACTTGCACCCTTGGAGTCTTTTACAGGCAGGTTGATTTTTAGCTGTTCCCGATAATGTTCTATATCACCCAAAAGTTCGTCATGCTTAATTTTTCCGGGGGGAAACACAGCATCACCAAGTTGTATTTCTGGCGTTTTGGTTTCAAAACGCATACTTTTCCGATACAGGCTGTAGCCTTTGGCTATCGTCCAGGTGACCTCAATTTGATTAGGGCCGACTGCCTTTGCTGAGGCTTGGAAAACCTGTTCGGGTGGTAAAAGCTCGTCGCTTTCGATGCTGAAAGCAGTTTGGCTAAACAGCGAAATTAAACAGATGAAAACTATTTTGAATCGTGACATGTATTAATCCAGTTAATGTACTCCGGTGAACCAAGTTCTACAGGAACAGCGATAATCTCAGGAAGCTCATAAGGGTGATGGCTGCGGATGGCGGTTTCAATGTCCTGATAGCGTTGGGCAGATGATTTGATAACAAGCAAATGCTCCTCGGCAGACTCGACTTTGCCATCCCATGAATAAATAGACAGCACATTGGGCAAAATGTTTACACAGGCGGCTAATTTGCTTTCCACCAGTAACCGAGCGATTTTTTCCGCTGCATCCTTGTTAGGACAGGTGCAGAGCGTGACGATAGCTTGTGTCATTTAGTATGTAGGTAGAAGGCGAGCGACATAAACCTGAATTTATACTATGAATTGCAGTCAATTAGCCCTATATTGTACCAACAACCGCCAGTGTATGAGAGTTATGAAAGGTTTCCAAAGTATTTTTTTGTTAGTGCTGATTATCCCCTTTGTGGAAATTTATCTGCTGTTGAAGGTAGGCGGAATAATCGGCGCGTTCCCGACCATATTCTTGGTCGTCTTTACCGCCGTAGTGGGTACATGGTTGTTGCGGCAACAAGGCTTTGCGACCTTTCAAAAATTGCAATCAAACCTGGCGCAAGGGACTATTCCCGCTTATGAGATGATCGAAGGCCCAATCATACTGGTGGGCGGCATCTTATTGCTGACTCCGGGCTTTATTACCGATGTGTTGGGTTTCGCCTGCCTGATTCCTCAACTACGCAGAAGAATTGCACAATACGTTATCGAAAACTTTATCGTTCAAACCGAAGGCCATTTCAAATGGGGCAAGCCCAAAGAGCGAGACGCATTGGAAGGGGAGTTTCGTAAAGAGGATTAGAGCGAGGGTGAAAACTACGTCCCTGTAGCTTCCTTAAAATACTCTGCAATTATTTCGCTTTCTTCTCGGCTTTTGGCGCATCAGCTTTAGGGGTTTCAACTACTGCCGCTACGACATCAGCCACAGTGCAAGTGTTTTTGCCCAAGCCAGAGTAGGCAGGACACCAACCTGAGTAACCCGTTGCAACAAGCACTAAACCCACCAGCAACAAAAGTATTTGTGCAGTGAAAATAGAAATAACCAAAAGCGCCGCACCGGCATATAACCGGTATTTTTTTTCTTTTTTTCCTACGTTGTGTTCAAATTTCATCATGCGTTTATAATCAAAGCTCATCTTAATCTCCTCTGGATGTAATTGTTATTATATTATCGGGTGATCGCCATTCTGTCGCCAGAATCCCTCGCAATATACACAACCCCTAAAAAAGTGCAAGCTATAACATGGATATTACCTCACTCATTGATCCCTTAAATGATGCACAACGCGCCGCTGTAACTGCACCCAACCAGGCAGTTCTTGTCCTTGCCGGCGCAGGTAGCGGAAAAACCAGGGTATTGGTGCATCGTATTGCTTGGCAGATCCAAGTTGAAGGCATATCCGCACATGGTATTTTGGCAGTCACGTTTACCAATAAAGCTGCACGGGAAATGCGTAATCGGCTTGAAGATTTGTTGGAACACTCAGTGCATACCATGTGGATCGGCACATTTCATGGCCTCGCACACCGTTTGTTAAGGCGACATGCCAAACAAGCAAAACTGCCAGACACGTTTCAAGTGATGGATTCTGCCGACCAGCTTCGGGTTATCAAACGCCTGGTGGCTGGCATGAACCTGGATGAAACCAAATGGCCACCCAAGCAAATCCAATGGTACATCAATGCCCAAAAAGATGAAGGCAAACGGGCGAAGCATCAACTAGAAACTGGCGATGTTTTCCAGCGCCAAATGCTGGCGCTATATCGCGCCTATGAAGAAATTTGCAACCGTTCGGGTTTAGTCGATTTTGCGGAATTGCTGTTACGGGCGCATGAACTGTTACGTGACAATGCCGATTTGCTGGAATTCTACCAACAACGCTTCCTGCGAGTACATGTCGATGAATTCCAGGATACCAATACGATTCAATATGCTTGGTTACGGCTGTTGACGGATGGCAAGGATAATCTGTTTGTCGTGGGCGATGACGACCAATCCATTTATGGCTGGCGTGGCGCACGAATTGAAAATATTTTCAGTTTTCAGCAGCATTATCCCAATCATCAAGTGATAAAGCTTGAACAAAACTACCGTTCGACTGGCAACATTCTTAAGGCTGCCAATAAAGTCATTAGCGTGAATGAAGCCCGCATGGGCAAAGAATTATGGACGGATGCGGGCGAAGGTGAACTGATTTCTTTGTATGCTGCGTTCAATGAGCTGGATGAAGCCTATTTTGTAGTGGATCGGATCAAAGCCTGGGTGAATGAAGGCGGCTTACGTAGTGATGCGGCCATTTTGTACCGATCCAACGCCCAGTCCCGCCAATTTGAAGAAAAACTGATGGCGACAGGCACACCTTATCGAGTTTATGGTGGTTTACGTTTTTTCGAACGGGCTGAAATCAAAAACGCCTTGGCTTATTTAAGGCTGATGTCCAACCGCGATGATGATGCCTCTTTCGAACGGGTTATTAACACCCCAACGCGAGGGCTAGGCGCTAAAGCCATAGACGATATTCGCTTAATCGCCAAAGATCAGAGTATGTCCTTATGGTCGGCGGCTATCACGTTACTTAAGCAAAAGCCGATGACCCCTAGAGCAAAAAATGCGTTGGTAGGTTTTTTGGAACTGATTGATCGGCTTAGCACACAAGCAGAAGGCTTGGAATTGCACGAAAAAGTACAGATGGTTAATGAGCAAAGCGGCCTTATCGAATTGTACAAAAATGAAAAAGGCGATCGTGGTGAAGAAAAACTGGAAAACCTTGACGAATTGATTAATGCGGCACGGCTTTTTGATGGCGGACAGGAAAACGAGGAAAACCTGAATGAGCTCGACTTATTTCTGGCTCATGCGTCATTGGAAGCAGGTGACATGCAAGGCGAGGAGTTCGAGGACTGTGTGCAGTTGATGACCTTACATTCCGCAAAAGGTTTGGAATTCAAGCTGGTGTTCCTCGTCGGCATGGAGGAAGGCCTGTTCCCTTCCCAACAATCTTCTGACGATATTGCTCGTTTGGAAGAGGAACGGCGGCTTTGCTACGTGGGCATGACCCGCGCCATGCGGCAATTGTACCTAACTTATGCTGAATCACGACGGATATATGGCAAGGAAAGCTATCCAAGGCCGTCACGGTTTTTGCGGGAAATTCCTGCGGAGTGTATCCAGGAAGTCAGGATGCGGGCTACGGTTAGTCGTCCGCAAGCAACAGCAAAACCTATTGATCTAATAGCGCAGGGCAGACAATTTAAACTTGGGC